>JAKAGL010000022.1 GCA_021815535.1 bacterium | reverse complement strand
CACAAAAGAAAAAACATTTCGATTTCCGGGCGTGCGGCAGGCGATGGACGGCAACACCGCGGTCATCATGTGTGAGCGCGAGTCGAGCGACGCCGCGGGAGCCTATCCGATCACGCCCTCCACGGAAGTGGCGGAATATCTCGATGAAATGTATGCTAACGGGGATCACGGCGTCAAAATGATTCCCGCCGACGGCGAACATGGCGCTGCGGGCATCTGCTACGGCGCATCGACCGCCGGGGGCCGTGTGTTCAACGCCACATCCGCCAACGGTCTTCTCTATTCCATAGAACAGTTGCCGGTTCAGTCCGGAACCCGTATGCCGATGGTTTTGAATCTTGTCTGCCGTTCGGTTTCGGGTCCGCTTGACATTCGCGGGGATCACAGTGACCTGTACAGCACACTGAATCTCGGCTGGATCATATTTTGCGCCAAGGATCCTCAGTCGACCTATGACCTGATCGCCATCGCCACAAAGGTGGCGGAGCACATGGATGTCCGTCTGCCGGCAATTGTCGCCAACGACGGTTTTTTCACCAGCCACCAAAAGCGCCGCGTATACCGGTTCGCTGCCGATAAAGATTTGCAGGACTTTGTGGGACCTTACAAGTACGTTCACAGCTCGGTCGATCCGAACAATCCGACCACTTTCGGGCCGTATATGAACGATCCCGACCAGATCAATAACAAGAAGCAGCTGTCACTGGCGATGGCCGCTTCCGTCAACGTCATAGATGCGGTGTATAACGAATGGGCCAAGCTTTCGGGCCGCCGGTATAACCGCCTCGAAACTTATAAGGTGGAAGACGCCGAAGCGGCGATCCTCATTCTCAACTCCGCTGCCGATACCGCAATGGAAGCGGTCGACGCGTTGCGAGCGCAAGGAAAAAAGGTGGGGGTACTTTATCCCACTGTGTTGCGCCCCTTCCCGGCGGACGAGTTGCGCCAAGCCTGCAAGAATGTGAAAGCTCTGCTGGTGGCTGACCGCGCCGATGTGTACGGCGCGCAGGGGGGCGCGATGACGCTCGATGCCAAGGCCGCGCTCAAGGACGATCCCAACAACAAGACCCTCGTAATGAGCCGTATTTACGGGCTGGGCGGAAAGGATTTCCTGGACCTCGACGCCATCGAGATGTTCGAATTGGCACTTACTGCATCCGCAAAAGGCAAAGTGGAAGTGGCCTACGACTATATAGGCGCGGAGCCGGGGGATCCTTCATACAGCATTCCCACGAAAAATCCTGCAATCAGCAAGGAGGCTGCAAGCCCCGGGATACTCAACGTAACCAAAGATGAGGCGACCGGCCAACTGGTGGTGAAAGGTGTTAAGCAGCGCGAGCTTACCAAGCTGCCTGTCCGCATCGCCCCAGGCCACGGCGCCTGTCCTGGCTGCGGAATTTTCCCGAACATCGGCACGTTCCTCAAGGGGATCGAAGGCCATGTGGTGATGCTCTGGCACACCGGTTGCGGCATGGTGGTTACCACCGGGTATCCCTCCACCGCATTCAACGTCACATATATCCACAACCTGTTCCAGAATGGCGCGCCCACGCTTTCGGGCGCGCTAGAAATGTTCAAAGAGCGCCAGCGGCGCGGCGAGATACCCTCTGGTGAAGAGATCACCTTTATCATGGTGACCGGCGACGGCGGCCTCGATATCGGGTTGGGACCAGCCCTCGGCACCGCCATCCGCAATCACAAGATGATCATTCTGGAATACGATAACCAGGGATACATGAACACCGGCCACCAGCTTTCGTTTGCCACGCCGCTGGGGCACAAGACCTCCACCTCCAACGTGGGGCCGAAGGAGCAGGGGAAGACGTTCCACCACAAGGACAGCGCGCAGCTTTTCGCGGCGACGCATATTCCATACGTATTCACTGCGACCGAGGGCAATTATAAGGATCTTATCCGTAAGGCTGCAAAGGCCCAGTGGTACGCCCGTAACGAGGGACTGGTATTCGGCAAGCTTTTCTCAGTCTGTCCGTTGAACTGGGGGCATGCGGATGACATTGGCAACGAACTGTCGCAACTGGCGGTCGACACCAATTTCTTCCCGCTCTACGAAGTGGAGCACGGCATTACCACGCTCAACTACGATCCCGAAGAAAAGGGAGCCAAGAAGGATGTTACTGAATGGTTCGGGAAAATGGCCAAGACCAAGCACTTGCTAAAGCCGGATAACAAGCCGTTGGTGGACAGGTTCCGTGTCGAGGTTGAGCGCAGATTCCAAAGAATTAAGGCGATGTCGCAACATCCCTTGTTATAAAACCTTTTTCGTTAGGACATATGCAAGGGTGGCTGGAGGGATTCAAGCGGTTGACGGAGTGTGGGGGGAGGTTCATCCTGCTAACCGCGGTTCTCACCGCTGTTCTCCTTTTACCTGTTTACGCCGCTGACGCCGGAACCGAGAACGTATGCATCGCCTGCCACAGTGAGTTGGAGGGGGAACTGCAGGCCCCCGCCCTTGAATGGCCGAAAAGCGCCCATGCCAAGGCGGGGGTTATGTGTCAGGATTGTCATGGCGGCGATCCGACCGATGTGGAATTGGCGATGAAAACAAAGGGATATAAGCCGCGTCCCAAACGGGAAGAGATCGCCAAAATGTGCGCGCGATGCCACGCGGATCCCCTTAAAATGCGTCAGTACAACCTTCGTACCGACCAATTCGATCTTTACACCGGTTCGGTGCACGGAAAAAAAATGGCCGAACATGACCTTGAATCGGCCACCTGTGTCGACTGTCACGGCAAACATGAGATACGCAAGGTGGACGACCCGTTTTCTTCGGTCAACCGCGCCAATGTGGTGAAGACGTGCGGCACATGCCACAGCAGCCAGAAAATCATGGAAAAGCGCAAAATCCCGTACAACCAGTATGAGCTCTATAAAGGGAGCGTGCATGGCCAGGCTTATTTTGAACGCCATGATCTGGGTGTGCCTACCTGTGTGAATTGCCATAGCAACCACGGTATCCAGAAGCCGCAGCAGATGACCACCCGTTTTGTTTGTGCCGAATGCCATATCGAACAGGCGGAAGCCTATAAAAAGAGTTCTCACTGGGCCGCCGCACAGGAAAGCGGCAAACCTTTGTGCATACACTGTCACGGTAATCACTCTGTGGTTCGTCCCACCAGCGAAAAGTTCACCGCAGCTGGGGATCTCAACTGCCTTTCCTGTCACCCAAAAAATTCATTACAGATGGAAACCGCCGCAACCCTGGGCACTGCGATCATTTCCGCCAAAGCGGATTTGGATAATGCCGAAAACGCAATGAAGGCGATGGAACAGTGGAGCGGGTCCGGATTTGAAACCAGCCAGCTTAAGGCGAATCTTGCCAAAGCCGGAAAAATGTATATCGCGATGCGCATCGAGGCGCATTCGCTCAATGTGGCGGCAGTGAAAGCCGATGGGGATGCGGTGAAGCAGATCAGTGCGTCCATTACCGGCGAGGTGGACCGGATGATGAGAGAACTGCGTATACGGAAAATCGGTCTTGCCGTCACCTGGGTTGTTGCCATTTTCTTTTCAGTGGCTGTTTGGCAGCGTGCCCGCTATTGCAAGAGGGATTAACTGCTTCGTGCCGGCCGCAAATGACTCTCCATTTTTCTCCCCGGATATGCAGGAACGAATTGAATCCTGCGCGGTCGCAGCGCGTGGCGCCGGACGCAGGGTCAATGGACTCACAGCGGTTTGGTACCTGTTTTTCGCCCCTTTGTCGCTTTTTATATTCCAGTTATTGTGGACTGCAAAGGGGGTTGGCGGTTATGCGCGATTCCGGAAAAGTGTGCATAGGGCGGCGTTTCTTTTCGCTGTGAACGCCCGGATCTACGAGCTAATCCACGCTGATCCAGCCAAGTTGGACAAGATAAAAAAGGAATTTGAATAATCCCATCGTGGAATTAATTATCACCGGCCTTGAAATGCCGGAGATGAATGGGATGGCTCTGTTAATCACGGTTCGGGGCGGTCTTGGGTTCAAGGATATTCCTGCTGATATGGTAAACTTACAAGTACCATGGGAGAGCGCGACAAGAAAGAAAAGAAGAAAAGTGGCCGTGCGGAAGATATAGCCTTCAGTCCGAAATATGTGGGTGAAACTTCTATAGATGCCACCGAGGGCTATCTTCACGATATCGGTTTTACGGCTATGGATATCCATGAAGATGACGTGGCGATCCATGTCGAAATCGAGCTGTCAGGAGTCAATCCAAAAGATGTCAGCGTTACGGTGGAAGACGACATCCTCACCATCGAAGGGGTAAAAAAGGAACCTCCGGTGCACGGCAAAACAGCCGTTTTTCATTGTGCCGAACGGACGTTTGGCCCCTTTAAAAGAACCTTCGCCCTGGGGGCGGTAGTGGATCAGCGGAACATCGAAGCAGAGTTTAAAAACGGCATTTTGGGGCTTCGGCTTCCAAAGGTTCCGGAGAGAAGAAAACCCACACAAACCATAAAGGTGCGCATACATGAGTGATACCGCGAAGGACGTGGAACGGGCTGAGGAAAACGGACAGCCGGAATTGAAAGTTCCGGAATTTCTTCCGTTGTTGCCGGTACGGGACATTGTAATTTTTCCTTATATGATATTGCCGCTCTATGTGGGCCGGGAGCTTTCCATAAACGCGGTCAACGAGGCGCTTGCGACCAGCCGGATGATGTTGCTGGTGGCCCAGAAGGATCAGACAAAGGATGACCCCGGACCGGATGACCTTTACAAGGTCGGGACGGTAGTGACAGTTGTACGCATGGTCAAAATGCCGGATCAAAGAGTGAAGATATTGGTGCAGGGATTGGCCAAAGCCGTTATCCGGGAATTCGTTTCGGAAAAGCCGTTTATAAAAGTGCGCGTTGACCAATTCACCGATGAGATCGAAGAGAAAGCGCCCAGTATGGAGACCGAGGCTTTGGTGCGCACGGTAAAAGATCATCTCTCCAAGATGCTGGAAAAAGGCAAGATAATATCCCCCGATATTCTCGCTGTGGCGGAAAGCATCGAAGAGCCTGGTAAGCTGGCGGATCTTGTGGCAAGCAACCTCGGGCTTAAGGTGGAAGACGCACAAGTCGTGCTGGAAACCGCTTTGCCGCTCAAGCGCCTTATGAAAATAAGCGATCTGCTGGGCCGCGAGCTGGAACTGCTCTCCATTCAGGAAAAAATTCAGACCCAGGCCCATGATGAGCTTACCAAAGCCCAACGAGAATATTTTTTGCGCGAACAGTTGCGGCAGATACAGAAAGAATTAGGGGATTCCGACGACCGGGGGGTGGAGGCGGCTGAGCTGGATGATAAAATCAAAAAGGCGATGATGCCCGAAGCGGTTGAAAAGGAGGCGCGAAAGCAGCTTTCCCGTCTTTCTAAAATGAATGCCGAATCGGCGGAAGCAACCACTGCACGCACCTACCTTGACTGGCTTATTGATCTTCCCTGGTCCGTGAGCACCACCGATGCTATCGATATACCGAAGGCGAAGAAAGTTTTAGATGAAGACCATTACGATCTTGAAAAAATCAAGGAACGCATCCTTGAATATCTGGGCGTGGCAAAGCTGAAAGAAGAGATGAAAGGGCCGATACTTTGTTTTCTCGGCCCGCCGGGTACCGGAAAGACATCGTTGGGCAAATCCATTGCGCGCGCGTTGGGCCGGAAATTTGTCCGGATGTCACTGGGAGGGATGCGCGACGAATCGGAGATACGGGGCCACCGGCGCACCTATATCGGGGCGCTGCCGGGCCGGATCATCCAGGGGATCAAAACTGCCGGATCCAACAACCCCGTTGTTATGCTAGACGAGATTGACAAGCTTGGCATGGATTTCCGCGGCGATCCGGCCTCAGCATTGCTGGAAGTGCTCGATCCGGAGCAAAACTGCACATTCACCGATCACTACATCGCAGTGCCGTTCGATCTTTCGAAAGTTCTGTTCATATGCACCGCGAATTCGGCCGACCCGATACCAGGACCGTTGCGCGACCGTATGGAAATACTGACCCTCTCCGGCTATACCGAAGAAGAGAAGTTATCGATTGCCAAGAAATATCTTGTGCCGCGCCAGATGGAAGCAAACGGCATCAACTCGAAACATATCAAGTTCGGTGACGACGCAATCCGCGCCATTATCAACAACTACACGCGGGAAGCTGGATTACGCAATCTGGAGCGCGAAATCGCCACCGTCTGCCGGAAAGTGGCGCTCAGCGTGGCTGAAGGGAAGGGGAACGGTCCAGAAAAAATTGTTGCGGGAGGCGTGAGCAAGTTCCTCGGCACGGCTCGTTTTATGCGAGAAGAAGAGAAGGAAAGAGCGCAGTTGGGGGTTGCCACGGGGCTGGCTTGGACGCCCTTTGGCGGCGAGATCATGCACATTGAAGTTACCACCATGCACGGCAAAGGGAATCTCATTATCACCGGGAAACTGGGAGAAGTGATGCGTGAGTCGGCGCAGGCGGCTTATAGTTATTGCCGCACCAACGCCGCGAAGCTGGGGATAGTCGCAGATACCATCGCTAACAGCGATATCCATATTCACGTTCCCGCCGGCGCCATTCCCAAGGACGGGCCCAGTGCCGGTATCACCATCGCTGTTGCGTTGGCCAGCGCGTTGAGCGGCAGGCCGGTGCGCAACGACGTGGCGATGACGGGCGAGATTACCTTGCGCGGAAGGGTTTTGCCTATCGGCGGATTGAAGGAAAAAACCCTGGCCGCTATGCAGGCTGGCATCACCACTGTTATCATCCCGGAGCAGAATCTTCCCGATTTACAGGACATTCCCGAATACGTAAAGAAGAACCTAACGTTCATACCGGCCCGAACCGTCGATACGGTGCTTCACAACGCCTTTAGGCGCGTTCCGCCAAAGCGGGGGATATCCGCCGGAAAGGCACCGGATGCGGTGAAGAAGAAAAAGAAAAAACGGTAAGAGAATGACCGAAAATCAGGTTGGGGCGGGGCCGGATACGAAGGCGGCGGTAACACCGCCGCGTATTCACGGTGTGGTTGATATAGCAGGCTGGATGCGCGAGGGATGGCGGATTTTTAAGTCAGAGCCGCTGGTCTTTGCCCTGGTTACAGCTATTTACGCCATGTTATTACTTATCGCCTCGAATATCCCGATTGTCGGCTTTTTGCTTGCCGGTCCTTTTAGTGTTGGATTTTACTTGGTGGTGGCTGATATTTCGCTTGGAAGGGTTTTCAATGTGTGGCGTATTTTCGAGGGATTCAAATTTATCCTTCCAGCAATAGCGGCGTATGCGGCGATCACTTTCTTTAGTGTCATCGGGTATATCCTTCTCATCATTCCCGGTATCATAGTAACAGCGTGGTATCTGTTCGCCTTCCTGTTTATCGCGGACCGCGGATATGGTTTTTGGCAAGCGATGGAAGCAAGCCGGCAATTGGTGCGGCAGGATACCACAGGCTTTATTTTCTTTTTGGGTGCAATGGGCTTGCTGAACCTGGCAGGTGCGCTCTGTTTTATTCTTGGTCTGCTGATAACCTTGCCGGTCACCTATATCGCCACGTTTGCCGCATATCGCGGGTTGGTGGGGCTTCAAACGCTTGCCGAGCAACCGCCTCCTCCTCCGCTTCATATTTAACGTTTTTATTTGACGCTTTACGCCCATGTCGTATGGGGGATAATTAAAGGTATGAGTGAGCATACAAACCGCTTGGCAAAGGAACAAAGCCCCTATCTCTTACAACATGCGCATAATCCCGTCGATTGGTATCCGTGGGGGAACGGGGCATTTGAAAAAGCGGTGCGGGAAAATAAGCCGGTTTTTCTTTCCATCGGATACGCCACCTGCCATTGGTGTCACGTGATGGAGCGCGAGTCGTTTGAAGACGAAGAAGTTGCGGGTCTTTTAAACCAGTCGTTCGTTTCCATCAAGGTGGACCGGGAGGAACGCCCCGATATTGACGGGGTATACATGACCGTTTGCCAGATGCTGACTGGTGCGGGCGGCTGGCCGCTTACCATCATTATGACGCCTGAAAAAAGACCGTTTTTTGCGGCGACCT
The DNA here is from genome assembly GCA_021815535.1 of bacterium. Taxonomy (GTDB): domain Bacteria; phylum Nitrospinota_A; class UBA7883; order JACRGQ01; family JACRGQ01; genus JACRGQ01. Next base: position 9,406 of record JAKAGL010000022.1, on the reverse strand, counting down.
ATATAGGCAAGCATGCCACGCATGGCGCTATGGGAATGCTGGATCTACTGCCGCGCATCGCTGATCTGTGGGAAAATCACAGGGCAAAATTGGGGGAATCAGCCGAAAAAGTGACAGAGGAGCTATTGCGGTATTCTGCGGCCAGCCAGGCGGGCGTGGTGGAAGAACGGCTGTTGCGCGAAACGTATGATAATCTTGCCGCGTCGTATGATGATAGGTATGGCGGATTTTCAGGCGCACCTAAGTTTCCGGTGCCGCATCATCTGATGTTTTTACTACGCTATTGGAAGAGAACCGGTGAGCCAAAGGCGTTGGCAATGGTTGAAAAGACGCTTACCGCCATGCGGCAAGGGGGTATTTACGATCACGTCGGCTTTGGCTTTCACCGCTACAGCACCGACCAGCGATGGCTTGTGCCGCACTTTGAAAAGATGCTTTATGATCAAGCGTTGCTTGCCATCGCGTACACTGAGGCTTTTCAGGCTACCCGGAATCCATTGTTTTCCAAAACCGCTGGAGAAACTATCAGCTACATCCTGCGGAAGCTGTCTGGACCGGAATATGCTTTTTACTCCGCTGAAGATGCCGATAGCGAAGGAGTGGAAGGAAAATTCTATGTTTGGCGCACGGAGGAAGTGATCGAGGTACTGGGAAGAGAGGAGGGGGAATTGATCAACGGTCTGTTCCATATGCGCGAAGACGGCAACTACGCGGAAGAGGGATCAGGCGGCAGGCTCACCGGGATGAACATCCTGCACCTACCCAAAACCTTGGAAGAATATGCGAATCTGGTCGATATTGACCCGCTCATGTTGAAGGCGCGGCTGGAAACCGCCCGCATCCGGCTGTTTAACGCCCGCGAAAAAAGGGTGCCACCGTTATTGGATGATAAAATATTGACCGATTGGAACGGTCTTGCGCTTGCGGCGATAGCGAAAGGAGCGCGAGTGTTTAATGATGCGAGCTTGGCCCGCGAGGCGCGCCGTACGGCCGATTTTCTGCTGCAAACCATGCGGCGACCGGACGGCACCCTGATGCATCGTTACCGAAAAGGGGATGTGGACATACCGGGCAATTTGGATGATTATGCTTTTTTTGTCTGGGGACTGATCGAGCTGTATGAAACCGTGTTCGACCCGAAATATTTACGGGCGGCGAAAGAATTAACCGATACAATGTTGCGGCTTTTTGGGGATGAGGGGGGCGGCTTCTTTTTCACCCCAGCAAACGGCGAAGAATTGTTGACACGCCGCAAGGAAGTTTACGACGGCGCCTTGCCGAGCGGGAATGCGGTAGCCGGGTGGAACCTTTTTCGCCTTGCCCGGTTCACCGGCGATCAGTCCTACACGCGCCATGGCGATTCAATGTTAGCAGCTTTTGGCGGCGCGCTCGTGAAAAATCCGGATGCCTATTGCTTTTCAATGATAGCCCTTGATTTTGCGTTGGGGCCTACAGCCGAAGTGGTGATAGCTTCACTGGGGGATGCGGAACACGCCGCCGCGCTGCTTAAACCGCTAAATGCCAAATTTTATCCGAAGAACGTTGTGTTGTTTGCTGGAAAGGATGAGTCGGCCGAGCTTGCCGAAATCGCACCCTATACAACGGGAAAGATTTCTGAGGGGGAGGAGGCGACGGCGTATGTTTGCCGCAATTTCACCTGTGCGATGCCAGTAACCGATCCGGCAAAGATGTTAGATCTGCTAGGAACATAAAAAAGGAGGAACATATGGCACTCACCGCTTCCACTATGTTGCCGCTGGGGATGAAGGCGCCGTTTTTTTCGTTAAAAGACACCAGTGGCCGCACCGTTTCTCTTGATGATTTCAAATCGGCAAAAACTCTGCTCATTATCTTCATGTGCAACCACTGCCCGTATGTGAAACATATACGCAAAGAACTGTCGAATGTGACAAAGGAGTATATGGCAAAAGGGGTTGGAGTGGTTGGCATCAACAGCAACGATGCCGAAAAATATCCCGATGACAGCCCCGCAAACATGGAAAAAGAGGCAACAGCCGCCGGTTACACTTTCCCTTACCTGTTTGATGAAACTCAAGCAGTGGCAAAAGCATATCGTGCCGCCTGTACGCCGGAATTTTACGTTTTTGATAAGGATCAAAAGCTCGTCTATCGAGGTCAGATGGACGCCAGCCGGCCAGGAAATAATACCCCGGTTACCGGCGTGGATTTGCGCCGTGCTTTGGAAGCGGCATTAAATGATGTTGAAGTTGCCGGTGAACAGCGTCCCGGCATGGGCTGTAACATTAAATGGAAACCGGGCAATGAGCCGGATTACTTCCGCTGATAGATTGACTCCCGGCGCCAAGAAGGGGTATAAATAGAAATCATTTCTATTTATGAAAGCGGATGTTTATGGAACCGAACACGGCATACCACGCGCTCCTGAAAAACCTTGGCTTGAAAGTTACCCCCAAAAGGCTTGCCCTTCTGTCGGTTTTGGAAGAGGAGCACCGCTATTTGAGTCCCGAGGAGGTCTGGAAAAAACTAAGGCGGAGTTTTAAAAGTCTTGGCTTGCCGACTGTGTACCGCAACATGGAAGAGCTTGAGTGCCATGGTGTAATTTCGAAAGTATTGCATTCAAACAGGAAGCTCTATTATTACTTCTGCCCGAAAACAGGGCACCATCACCATTTTGTCTGCATGGAATGCCGCATAGTGGAGGATCTTTCGGTCTGCGCAGTGCGTGAGATGGAAAAAGAGATCAAGCGCCAAGTCAATGGGACCGTTACTTCACACATTCTTCAGGTAAACGGCCTTTGCGGTAACTGCGCGGAAAAGTTGTGATGGATATTCAAAACAGCGCCATAGATGTTAAGGGTCTTACGGTCAGTTACAATAACCGGCTGGCGCTGGAGGACATCAGCTTCAGCGTGGACAAAGGGGCATACCTCGGACTTGTGGGGCCAAATGGCAGCGGCAAGAGCACGCTTATTAAAGCGATGTTGGGCCTCAAGCAATCGTCTTCGGGAGAAGTATTTTTCCTTGGCCAAAGGCGTGCCGATTTCCGTGAGTGGCCCCGTATCGGTTATTTGCCGCAGAAGATTTCGCATTTTAATCCATATTTTCCCGCCACCGTGCGCGAAATTGTGGCGTTGGGGCTTCTCTCGCGCAAGATGGTCAGCGGAGCCGAAGACAAAGCTGTTGAGGATGCGCTGGCCATGTTGGATATCGACGGCATTAAAGATAAGTTAATTGGTGAGCTGTCAGGCGGACAATTACAGCGTGTGCTTCTTGCCCGCGCCATCGCAGGCAATCCGGAGATTCTTTTGCTGGATGAGCCGACTACAGCGTTGGACCCTGAAACGCGAGAAAGGTTTTATGCCACGCTGGAGGCCCTCAACAGGGATATGAAGACCACTGTGGTATTGGTGACGCATGACATTGGCACAATCGGCAAGTATGCATCCCAAATGCTGTACCTTGACAAGAAGGTGGTGTTTCATGGCGGGTTCAACGACTTTTGCGGATCCGGCGACATGAAGAAGTACTTTGGCGAATACAGCCAGCACGTAATATGCCACCGGCATGATTGAGATGATGCAGGAATTATTGGGTTACAGTTTTGTTTGGCGCGGACTTATCGCGGGCTGCTGCGTAGCCATTATCTGCTCCATGCTGGGGGTGGTGCTGGTGCTTAGGCGGCTATCGCTTATCGGCGATGGGCTGGCTCATGTCTCTTTCTTCGGCGTTGCCGTTGGATTACTGATACGCGCCGCGCCTGTGTTTGTGGCCATCCCGGTTGTGATGGCCAGTTCGCTGGGCATTCTCAAGCTGGCGCAGCGTGCGCGGCTTTATGGTGATGCGGCGATTGGCATGGTATCCGCCGCCGGTGTGGCGGGGGGGGTCATCCTTGCATCCTACGGCGGCGGATTTAATATTGATATTTTCAGCTATCTTTTCGGCAACATTTTGGCTATCAGCGCCGCAGAGATGTATCTATCAGCCGCGCTTTCTGCGGCTGTAGCGGGGATCATGATGTATTGCCACCGACCGTTGCTTTCTGTTTCATTCGATGAAGAATTCGCCAGTGTATCCGGGGTGAACACCGGCAATATCAATGCGCTACTGGCGCTGCTTACTTCGGTAGCGGTGGTTCTCACCATCAAAATCGTCGGCATGCTCCTTACGTCGGCCCTGGTGGTCATTCCTGCGGTTACTGCCATACAGTTGGGCCGCGGCTTCCGTGTAACGATGGCGGTCGCCGCAGTATTGGCGGTGGGGTCGGTTATCGCCGGTATGGTGCTTTCGTTTTATGGCAACATTCCCAGCGGCGCGGCTATTGTACTGGTGAACATTACTTTCTTTTTTCTTTCATTCCCCTTAAAGCGTTTCGGCGCCCAACTATAACCTTATTTTACCGTTCGCTGTTTATGGGCTAAACTTGAAATGGTGACAGTTTCTTTCGCGATGGCTTGAACCGGGGAGGAATATGGCATGAGCTTAATGAAAAAAACAAAGATTATCGCTACTCTGGGGCCATCTACAGACAGTTCTGCCGCCGTTAAACGGCTCAGTATCGCTGGGGTGAACGTTTTCCGCATCAATGCATCACATGCTTCTGCCGACGAAATCCGGCGTCAGATACGAAATATCCGCAAGGGTGCGGTGGCGGCACGTCACCATGCCGCGGTATTGCTTGATCTCTGCGGCCCCAAAATCCGCGTAGGGGAGTTCGATTCGGGGGAAATGCTGTTGCGCGACCGGAAAGAGGTTCAGATGAAAGTCACCCGCGCTACAAGCGATGGCTCTTTCATCCCCGTCTGGTACGACGGATTTTATCAAGACGTGAGAAAGGGAAACCGGGTATTGCTGGACGACGGCAAGATGGCCCTGCAGATCATCGATAAAAAAGGGGGCGTCATCCGCGCCACCGTATTGAATGGCGGTGTATTAAAGAACAAGAAGGGGATCAACCTTCCCGAAGCTTCTATAAGCGCCGAGCCGGTTACCGCAAAGGACCTGCGCGATCTCAAAACGGGCTTATCCGAGGGGATCGAGTACGTGGCTCTTTCATTTGTCCGCGAGGCGGAGGATGTAGTGCGGATCAAGAAGCTTATAGCCCGTGCTGGCTCACATGCCGAGGTGGTTGCCAAAATTGAACGGCATGAGGCGGTACGGAACATTGATGCAATCATAGACGTAAGCGGTGCGGTAATGGTGGCGCGCGGCGACCTCGGAGTCGAGATGCCGCTGGTGCAGGTACCGGTTATTCAGAGGAGCATAATCCACAAGTGCTGCGCTGCTGGGAAGCCGGTGATTGTAGCAACCCAAATGATGGAATCAATGCTAAACAGCCCCAGGCCCACACGTGCCGACATATCGGATGTGAGCGGGGCGGTGCACTCGTATGCGGATGCGCTTATGCTTTCAGGCGAGACGGCGGTGGGGCGTTATCCGGAAGAGTGCGTGCGCGTGATGGCTGGTGCGGCGCTGGAAATGGAGCGTTATCAGCACGATCAGGCAAGGATCCGCTCGTGGGATATTTCCAGGGCAACCATTACCGAGGTGAACCATGCTGTCGCGCGCGCGGCGGTGAGTTTGGCCGATATTCTGGATGCCTCTGGCATTGTGGTGGTGACCGACAGCGGCTATATGGTGAAACAGATAGCCATTTTGCATCCCAACACACCGATATTCGCCTTTACCCGTTACGAATACACATTGCGCAAGCTGGCGTTGGTTCGCGGCGCCGTACCGTTTTTACAAAAATTCGGCAAGGAAATCGCGCAAAGCCTGCCCGGCATGATGGCGCAACTTAAGCGTCACAAACTGGTGGAAAAAGGGAATAGGGTAGTGCTGGTTTCCGGTATGAGGATGGACGGCCCCACCGCGCCTAACATGGTGCGCGTTGAGACCGTTCCGTAGGTCGTCCGGTTCCTGAATCAGCCGGTGAAGTGAATGGCAAAAGCAATCAGCTTTTCTACCGCTTTGATGCCCCGTGCTTCACCTTTTTCGATAAATATCATGTCGCCCGCCGACACGGCAACCTCTTTGCCTTCTATCGTCATGGTCCCTTTACCTTCCATGATATAGAAAACGCCAGTACCGCCAGGGTGTGGGGGAATGAACTGTCCCGGTTCCATGCAGATGAGCGGCACTTTGAGGCCGTTGGCGTTTCGCACAATTTGCGGTTGGAACATGGGCCCAAACTGAATGCGTTCCGACAGAGTGATTTTTTCCATACAAAGCACCCCCTTTATAAAGTGTGAATGTTATTTTGAATGTGAATATAACGCATTCAATGGCGGGCAGGTATCACAAAAGTCATAAAGCGATTAATTTCTCTCGTTATCCAGACGTCTGGCGCTCAACTCCGTTTAGCCTGACGCAATACACAATGCAACAGCAGTTCCACAGAAATGATGTCTTTATCGGATGCAGTACGATAGATTTCGCGGAGAGTCAGAGATGTATCAACTAGACGGCGTTGTCGCGCGTCATTTTCCGCGTCAGACGCGATAAACAGCAATTTATCCACTCTTCCACCCAGGGCAGGTGTTTTGCCGGTAAGCAGCCAGTCAATCGAGCAGCCGGTGCCCTTTTGCAGTTTGAGTAAATTTTCGTAGGTTGGGATTTTTCCGCGTTGCCAATAATTCTGGAAAAGCCCCTTCTCGATGCCGCACTTTCGGGCGAAAGTATACGGGCGTAGCGAGCCCATCAGGATTTTGAGGCGATCTTTAAATGTTTCCTTCATGATATTTCTCCCAAATAGCCTGTCTGCCGGACAGGGTTATGAATGGTGGAAAAAAGTATATAATTTACCGTATCTGCTGTGATGCCAGTTCCTTGGGTCAAGAAAGGCGGACGTAATAATAATAAAACCATGAGGTGTTCCATGTGTAGGAGTAAAACGTAAATATGCGTAAAAGTCAAGAAGTAATAAATTGTATATGCGTAACGGGGGCGTGATGACCGGCTCGGTGAATTTAGCCGAAGTGGGCAAGCGGCTCAGGACGTTGCGCGGAGATGTTTCGCAGGAATCCGCCGCCGCAGATGCAGGCGTATCGCAGGATATGGTGTCCCGGTGCGAAAGAGGAATGGCATATCCGCCACCGAACTATCTTTTCTGGATTGCAGCGCGTGGTTATGTGACGGTGGATTGGATATTGACCGGGCGCAATCCTGATCAGTATTCAAAGGCGGTAGCCGATGTACAGAAAAAATATGGTTCTCCCCTATCTACCAACGATCGGGCCCTAGTGGAGGCTTATCATAAAGCATCTTCTGAAACGCAGCAGGCAATCCGTCTGTTGTTGAAAATTGAAAAGACCAAAGGAGATTAGTTTCTTCTGGTTGTTTCAAAACGGTGTATATGGATTTTAAACGCACCACCTGGGGGGGGGGGCGAGGAACTATTCTATCGCGCGCAGCGAAAGCCGATAAGAAAAACACGGCTGCCCGGGGCATCATATCCACGATTGGTTGTACGAAGGAAGTTGCTATTGTTGAACCAGGAGCCGCCCCGCAACACCCGTTTGGTTCCAGTCGATGGCCCCATCGGATTCTGTTCAGGGCTTTGTTGGTAGTAGTTTGCATCATACCAATCAGCCACCCATTCCCACACATTTCCGCTCATGTCATATAAGTTCAAGCCATTCGGTTTCTTTTGTCCAACCATGTTTGTTTTGCTGTCGGAATTATTTCCAAACCATGCATAGTCACCCAGTTGCTCTTCATCGCTTGTTCCTGCATACTCCTCAGGTCTTCCTCCGGCGCGTGCCGCGTATTCCCATTCCGCTTCAGTCGGCAACCTTTTTCCTTCCTTCTTGCAATAAGCGCTCGCTTCGGTCCAGTCAACCTGCTCCACAGGACAGCCCGGGCATCCTTTGAAATAGGAACTGTTTTTTCCCGTCACTTTTTCAAAAGAGTCTTGGGTTACCTCGTGTATATCAAAATAGAAATCATCCAAACATACCCTGTGCATCGGCCTCTCATCCGGTTCGCCGTTGTTACTTCCCATCTCAAAACAACCTCCCTGAACAAACATCATTCCGTCCGGGGCGATGGGTAACTCGGAAGAGGCCGCCAATAGCGGTATGGAAATAACGAGTAGCAGAAGAACAGTGAGCCGCGACAAAGAATTCATTTGGATTTCTTCATGCCTCATGGCGTAGGTATCATTACTTTAGCATCATGGCTGGGTATCTCATATAATCTATCTTCCAGTTTCATAATATCATCCAAACTAACTCGCAATCCCATAAAGTTCAAACCGGATTCATTATTAGGGAAGAGGCGGCCTTTTCGGAGATAAGGAAGGCGATAGTAATAAAACAAAAAGGTTTATTTCCACCACAACTTGCGGGAAATACCCCCAACAAAGCCCAATGAACATTGTTTCGGTTTTGGGTGGTTAACCATTTGATTTATCGTTATTTTAATGGTGAGCCGCGCTGGGTTCGAACCAGCGACCCACGCCTTAAAAGGGCGTTGCTCTACCAGCTGAGCTAGCGGCCCACACCAGAAAAAATTATGGTTCCAAAGACTTTGCATCCCTTGGAACGATGAATACTATCAGAAAGAACGCGGGGATGTAAAACAAAATATTCGTCTTTGTAAAAGATGAATTGGATCAGTTTTTGGCGGCAGCGCATGATGGGGTGTCGGACCGGTTTTACGGAAAGACTGGCAAATATTGATGATTGCCACATTATTGTGGGTACCGGTGTTCAAAACCGTGGCTGTAACCATACCGTGGTGATGATACAATGGCGCAAGGTTTATTCTTGGGAGGATTGGCAGATGGGTGACGCAGGGGAAAATGACATAGTAATCGATTATTCCAACATGTTGGCGTCGGCTGTTGGCTCTGATCATGGTCTCTTACAGGGAGAGCTGGATGGCCTGAAATCGCGTGCCGGGGCCGCACATGACCGGCTCGTGGAGCTTAAGGCCAGCGGCAAAATCGGTTTTTTTACCCAGCATGAGATGGACACCACGCAGATAAAAAAATACGCGGCGAAGGTGCGTGAAAAATACGAAAATTTCGTGGTGCTTGGCATTGGTGGCTCGGCTCTTGGCACCATTGCACTGAATCAGGCTATCAATCACAGCTTTTTTCCGCTGCTCACCAAACGTAAGCGTAATGGGTACCCGCGCCTTTTCGTAGCGGATAACATTGATCCCGACCAATTCAAAGAATTGCTTAATACCCTCGATCCGAAGAAAACCCTTTTTAACGTTATCTCCAAATCCGGCGCCACCGCCGAGACGATGTGCCAGTTCATGATCGTGTTTGACATGTTGAACAGAAAGTTGAAAGGCAAATGGAGAAAGAAAGTGGTGGTTACCACTGATCCGGCTAAAGGAATCCTGCGCGAGGTTGTCAACGAGCTCAAACTGGACAGCTTTGAAGTTCCGGCGAACGTCGGTGGCCGGTTCTCGG
>JAKAGL010000021.1 GCA_021815535.1 bacterium | reverse complement strand
CGGCAACTTCGAAGGGGAGCGGCGCGACCTCGTGCACGACACCTTCGAGGCGGTCGGCCGCCGCCTGAAAGGCGAGATCACCGCCAAGCAGTTGGACGGGCTGGAGATGTGCTCGTGCCCCGGTTCGGGTTCGTGCCAGGGGCTGTTCACCGCCAACACGATGGCCTGCATCACCGAATCGATCGGGATGAGCCTTCCCGGCTGCGCCACCGCGCTGGCCGTAAGCGCCGACAAGCGGCGCATCGCCATGGACAGCGGAGAGCAGGTGGTGGAACTGGTGCGCCAGAACGTGCGCGCCCGCGACATCATGACCCCCAAGGCGTTCGAGAACGCCGTGCGGGTGGATCTGGCGCTGGGGGGAAGCACCAACACCGTGCTGCACCTGCCGGCCATCGCGCGCGATGCGGGGGTGAAACTTGATTTGAATATGTTCGACAAGCTCAGCCGTACCACGCCGCAGATCACCTCCATCCGCCCCGGCGGCGACTATTTCATGGAAGACCTCGAATACGCCGGCGGCATCCCGGCGGTGCTGAAATCGATGGAAACGCTCGTCCACGACCTGCCCACGGTCGGTGGCAAGAGCATCAAGCAGATCACCCGCGAAGCCCACATCCAAAACAAGGATGTGATCCGCAGCCTCGACAAGGCGTACAAGAAGGAAGGCGGCATCGCCATCCTGAAGGGGAACCTTGCGCCGAAGGGGGCGGTGGTGAAACAAAGCGCCGTGAACGAATCAATGATGACCTTCACCGGCAAGGCCCGCGTGTTCGACAGCGAAGAGAAAGCCATGAAAGCGATCATGGGGAAGAAGATCAAGGCGGGCGACGTGGTGGTGGTCCGTTACGAGGGGCCGAAAGGGGGGCCGGGGATGCGCGAGATGCTGTCGCCGACCTCCGCCATCAGCGGCATGGGGCTTTCCGACAGCGTGGCGCTTATCACCGACGGCCGGTTCAGCGGCGGCACCCGCGGGCCGTGCATCGGGCACATCAGCCCCGAGGCGATGGAGGGGGGCCCGATAGCGCTGATCAAGGAAGGGGACACCATCACCATCGACATCCCCAAACGCAAAATCACGCTGGAGGTTTCCGCCAAAGAGCTGGCCGCCCGCGCCAAGAAGTGGAAACAGCCGAAGCCGAAGATCAAGGAAGGATACCTCACCCGCTATGCGCGGATAGTATCGTCCGCCGACGAAGGGGCCGTGCTGAAGTAAGCATTCTTTAGGTGGGTACGGACTTTCGTTTGTACGTCGGCCCGCAAGGGCCGATGATTGGCGCTTCACGCCAAGGTACATGCTGGAGAGCATGTACCCACCGGGACGCGTGAAGGATCTCTTAGTTGCCATTCTGGGCACGTTCGCTACGCTCAGTGTAAACTCCGCGAAGGATCTCACATCATCTATGCGTGAATGGTGTCATCCACCATCTGTATCACTCATTCATTTAGACTGAAAAAGTATTTGACGAGCTTCGCTGATCAATTTGCCTACCATGTCCTGCCCTGCCCCACTATTGTGCTCCTCTAGCAGAAGCATCTTCAAATGATCCAGTTCCTTTTCGGATATTTTTCCAAATCTTAATTTATTGATGAACGAGGTGGTTTGTGGAGAAACCCTTCCCAACCCTTTTGTTAGGGCATTAGCCAAAGAATTCAAGGTCCTTCTTACCTTGTCATTCTCGCCACTATGTAAAACGGGCAAACCAAAACCTTGTTTACCAGCATCTTTTCTAGAGGGAAGTTCTGAAAATCCTGGCAATCCCAATAGGCCCTTTTTGTTTTTCTTGAGCTCCTCAAGCACTGTATCTTGTTGGAATATTTTGGATTCTAAGTCACTAGACACTTGCTTCAAGAGCCCAATTTCGCGTTCCTTGTTAGCAATTGCTTCTTCATAATTTCGCTGGATAATGTGGGATTTTTGCGACATTTCTTTTGAAAGCTTTTCAATTTCATCAAGTTTTTTTGTGGTTTCGGCGAGTAGGTTTTTTTGAATATCGAATTCACTTTGAAGTTTAACGAAGCTTTCTGCGGAAGCCTCTTTTTCAACCATCAGTGACTTTATAGTTTGATCCCGCTCAAAAATCGTTGTTTTGAGAATATTCTGTTCCGATGTGATGTCTACAATGTTTTTTTTCAGCTCGGCAACCTTTTCTTCATGATCCTTAATCTGGTTCCTTCCCTCTTCGAAGGTTTTTTCGTTGTTACGCTTTTCCTCCTAAAGCTTGCTTATTTGGTCGCGAAGCCCTTCCTTTTCCGTTTCATGCTCAGAAAAAAGAATCATTCTGTTTTTTAAAAAATGCTTCTTTATAAGGTTTCTCAAGTTTTGAATCCAATTTTCCCAGAGTTCAGGCAGCAGAGAGGCCAGGGGGATAACGAAAAGAATAAAAAGCGTCGAAAGCGCGGGGTAAATAAGCATGTGATCATAAGGTTGCAGCCCTGCATAGCCCAGTTTTTCCAAAGCCCCGAAACGGTCGGTGAGGGAAATGGAAGAAGGGAACACAATGGTGCCAATTGCTTTCCAGTTGAACAAACACCACGATATGGAAAAGGTACCTATTATTTGATTGTTCAGTCGCGTTTCTATGGCGGCAACAACGGTTTTTTTTACCTCGCTGAGGGGCATGCGCCTTCTCCATATTAATAAATTATATGCCTCAGCGTATCAGCATTACAGTGATCAATCAAGGAGTTCGCTGAGTTGCATTGACAGCGCGTTGCACATAGGCTACACTTAGACCGTGATTGAAATTCGGTATTATCTGGCCGGAAGCGGAAAGAGGCCGTTCATTGACTGGCTTGAATCGCTGAAAGACATACGAGCGCGGGCGATAATCAAAGCCCGTTTGGACAGGATACAGATAGGCAACTTTGGCGATTATAAGCCGGTTGGCGAGGGCGTGTATGAGCTTAGGATCGATTATGGCCCCGGCTACCGCGTGTATTTTGGCAAGGAAGGAAATAAAGTGATTCTGCTTCTTTTAGGAGGAAGCAAGAAAACGCAGGAACGCGATATTGCCAAAGCAAAGGAATATTGGCTGGAGTACCGGTCATGAGAAAATGGAGCATGTGAAATGAAGAGGAAAAAAAGCGCGAGCTATCAGGAGTATCTGACCGCGTCGCTTAAAAACCCGAAAGAGGCGGCGGCGTATCTTGACGCCGTTTTGGAAGACGGCGACCCCAAACTGCTTTTGATCGCGCTAAAGAATTTGGCGGAAGCTGAAGGCGGCATGACGAAGGTTGCCAAACGGGCCAAGCTGAACCGGGTGACGCTCTACCGCACCCTTTCTTCCAAAGGAAACCCCACCTTTGAAAGTATCACCAAAATTTTGGACGCATTTGACCTCCGCCTAGCCGTCCATTCCAAATAAGGTATTCCCCCGCTCCCGTCAAAGGGATGACGGCGGGGGCACTTTTCACATTTCCCCCCTTCATTTACAATAAAGGGGAGGACGAGTCCGGCCGATAAGCAATACATTGAAAATATGTGCACATTTCGCTGCGGGATGGCCGATTTTCCCCTAAACCCCGCTTGGCGAAATTCCGATAACGTGGAATGGGTCGAATGGCGCGCTTATTGCTCCCCTCAATAGCCGGAAGAGGTTTATTCGTGAAAAGAATACGGTTGTTGACGGTTATTTTTCTGGCGGGATTGATGATCCCGCTGTCGTACGCCGCCCCCACGCCGATAACCAACGTTCGGATGACAAAAATCGAAAACGCCACTCTGTCGGGTGATCCTGAATTTTCGACGCTCATATTCCATTTTGACCGGGCGATGACCTATAAGGTTGACCCGCATCTGGACAAAAAGACAATCAATTTCATCTTCCCTCAGGCCAGCTTCGGCCCCACGCTGGAATACAAAACGTTCGAGGACTACCGGATAAAAAACATCCGATTCAAACTGCAAAACGGGGATGCCGTCGCCTCCATCCAGCTCAAAGACATCAAAAATGCCATTTCGCACTCCCTTTCGGATGACGGCAAAACCCTCACGATCCGCTTCAAACAGCGCGAGGCGTTGATGCCGCTCCTCTCCGACGCCACCTCGCCGGAAGAGCGCGCCGCCAAGGCCAAGCGCGACGCGGAGATGGCGAAAAAATCGCAGAAGCTGGAAAAGGAATCGGGGCGCGAAGCGTTCGAAAAGTGCGTGAAGGACATGCAAAAGATGGACTTCAAATCGGCGCGCGACGACCTGGAATATTTCATCGACTACTTCCCCAAATCGGTCTATACGGAAAAAGCGATGTTCATGTACGCCGAAACGCTGTATGCGCTCACCATGAAAGAACGGAAATATTCGCAACGCGCCATCGACGCCTACCGCACCGCCATGGCCAAATACCCCGAAAGCAATGCCATTCCCCGCGCCAGCCTGCGCCTGGGAGACCTCTACTACAACCAGGACATGGATATCGAGGCGTTGGCCACCTACCAAAGCGTTTTTGAAAAATACCCGCAAAGCAAATTCACCGAGCGCGCGCTGCTGGGACGCGCCCGCATCTATGTCGACCGCAAACTCTATTACGAGGCGGCCAATGAACTGGAGAAGATACTGTTGCTCTACCCCGCATCGCCGGAAATACGGGACGCCAAGTTCCAGATCGCCGAGGCCTTTTATCTCCGGGGCGATTTCGAGCATGCGCTCAAACTGTTCGATAGCGCCGATAAACGCTGGCCCAGTTATATAAAACAAAACCCGCAGACCTTCTACCGCTACGCCGACACTAATCTGCGGCTGGAAAAGCGCGACAAGGCGCGTGGCCTGTTCGCCGACCTGGCCAACCTCTATCCCAACAACATCAACGGCCTCAACGCGGTGAACAAGCTGGCCGACATCTACCTGGCCGAAGGGAAAACCACCGTGGCGGTGAAGCTGTTGAACATGCAGGCGCGCGCCTGGACCGACCAGCCGCCGGGGGTGGAATCGCGCCTGCGGCTGGCGGCGCTGGGGCAGGCCGGCCAAAAAGTGATCACCCCCGAGGAAGCCGCACTGACGCCGTATCCCGAATATTTCGACCCGCTCGCCGCCTATAACGACGTGATAAAAAAACATCCCGATTGGCCCTATGCCCAGGAGGCGATGTTCCAAAAGGCCAAGCTCTATCACCGCAACAAGCGCTACATCGAGTCGGTCGTCACCCTGCAGGGGTTCATGCGCACCTATCCGGACCAAGCCGCATCACCGCCGGTGATCGACCTGGTGAAGGAAAACCTTTTCGAGATGGTGCGTAATTTCCATAACCAGGATGGAAGCTTCGCGGTGCTGTATACCTACTATGGCAACTTCGACCCGTTCTTCGCCGATGTCAGGGACCCGGAGATCGTCATGAACATTGCAGATGCCTATTATGGAATGGGCATGTTTGGCCGTTCATACGAGAAGTACCACCGTGCCGAAGAATTGCTGAAAGGGGAACAGCCCGAGCGTATCGCCTTTGGCAAGGGACGCGCGCTGGCCGCCATGGATGATGGCGCGGGCGCGGCCGCCGCGTTGGCGCCGTTCATGGGAGATTATGCGAAATCGGCCTACACACCGTACGCATTGCAGATATTGGGCGACCTCTACGCGGTGCGGGGGAACAACTCCCGCGCACTCGCCGTCTACCGCGCCGGATTGGACATAGCGCCCGCCCAAGGGCTGCTCGCCAGCTATACCGCCTACCGGGCGGGGATGACCTCCAAGCTGGAAAAGGATTATCAAGGCGCCATCAAATACTTCAAAGCATCCATCGACCGGTATAAGCCATACCTCGACCGGATAGACGACTTTTACCAGAAGGACAGCCACTTCCAGTTGATGGAGGCGGCCTACCGCGGCGGCTTTTACCGCGAGGCGATAGACTATTCCAATGACGCGACCGCGAAATTCCCCAAAGAGAAACAGGCAGGGTGGGCGCGCTTCGTGAAAAGCGACAGCGAGGCCAAAATATCGGAAGATGAAAAAGCGCTGGCGGGATTGCGGACCATCGCCAAGGACGAGCCGTCAAGCGTGTTGGGTAAAGTGGCCAACGCCACGGTGAATAACGCCGATTGGAAAATGAAGAACCGCAACCTCTTCCCGTATTGATTCTCTTTGGCGGTGATCTTTCCTGAACCCCGTATCCGATGCGGGTTGCCGCGCCCGCGTTCGCGGCCGATCCCGCATGTACCCGGCCCATTAAATGGTTTTAACGATATAAATGCATTCCGCCACCGCATGCGGCGATGGCAAAGGGATCAGAGGACGGCGATGGCGTCGATCTCGACCAGCGCGTTTTTCGGCAATGCCGCAACCTGCACGGTGGCGCGGGCGGGTGGCTTTTCGGTGAAGTATGTGGCGTAGACCGCATTCATGTCGGCGAACTGCGCCATATCGGCGAGATAGACGGTGGTCTTCACCACGTTGTTCAGGCTTCCGCCAGCGGCCTCAAGCACCCCCTTCAGGTTTTTCAGAACCCGTTCGGTCTGTTCCTTTATTCCGCCGGAGATCATGGCGCCGGTGGCGGGGTCGAGCGGTATTTGACCGGATGCATAGACAACATTGCCGGATTTGACCGCCTGTGAATAGGGGCCGATCGCATCGGGAGCGTTGGCCGTTCTCACGACGGTTTTTTCCATGACGCTAATCTACCCCGCATACCGGCACGGTGCAAGGGGTGATGAAAGATATATGAAATTGAAGGGCCCGGCGGCGTGGGATGCAGCGTTACCCGCATCGATCCGCACCGACGGGCCGCAGCTTAAGCAGCTCCTGCGGCAGGGTAATTCATGATCAGGTCGGCAAAGGTCTTTCGGGGAAGCATCACGCTGAATTTTTTATCGCCAAAGCGGAACGCCCTTTCCTCGAAATAGTCCGTAGGGATGCCTTTTGAATCGCGCTCATGCGCGGCATTTTTGCCGAACCGCTCGTTATCGTAATATGCCATGATCCATTGCTCCCATAAATCTGATTTTCTCTTTTATCGGTAGTTTTCAATAATATCTGAATGGGAAAAAAGCAAGCGCCATGCCGCAAAAAATCGGTTTCGGTACAGCGCATCGTACCCGGGTACCGTCAAATAAACCGCCTGCATCCGTTGACAACAACGCCACGCCGCGATTACAATCTTTGCAGAGACCTGTATTGGGAGTAATGAAAAATGTCAAAAGAACATGATCCGGATAGAGAGATGGAACACCTTTCAAAGGCCATCGTGGAAGCAATCTTGGGCTCCGATGACGTAAAGAAAGCGCTGGAAAAGCTCAATTCGTCCGAAGATACATTGGGAAAAAACTTTATGGTGTTCATGGTGAGCCTCGATTCGCTGAATGACGCCAAAAAAGGGATCAAAAACCACGAAATGGGCGAGATGGGTGAGATGAGCGATATGCCCGAGGATATGCCAAAGCCCCGCCGCCGCCGTCCCGTCAAGCGGACCGATACGCCGGATCACATCGACGGTGAACCGCTCTCGAAGAACGAGAAGAACTTCCGCGACATGCTGTCCGATCACTTCGATTCGGAAGCGTGGCTGAAGAGCCTGAAACTGCGGCTCGATTGATCATTTAACAGCCGGTCATCCGGGCGGGTGCTGAACCCGCCCTTTTTTCATTTTAACGGCCGGTTTTTTGACGGCGGCGGCATTGCCGCATACCGGAACATTTCTCCCGCCCCGGCAATTTCTTCCGTTTGTTTTTCCGCTTCCCCCGGCAAGTCCGCCGCGAACGGAATCAGCTTTACAGCTTGCCGTAGCGCTGAGGGCGGCCGCCGGGAACGAGGCGTTCCGGCATCAACCGTTTGGTGAATTTATCCACCCGGCCGACGCCAATGAACGCGCCCCCTTCCTCGCGGTAGAGGCGGTAAAGCCCCTCGGCCGGGGCGGCCGGCATCACCTGCTGCCCGTTGGAGAGAAGCCGCTCGTCGCGCCCTCCCACCAACAGGCGCGGCATAAAAGCGATCGGATAATCAAGCGGCAACAGCCACTCTTCGGGATGATCGCGGCGTTCCTCGAGCCGCTCTATGGTCCAGGAATCTTCCTGTTTGAAATTCGACGCTTCGATGCGGATAAGCGCACCCATGTGCGCGGCGCTGTTCACCGCGCGGCCGATATCCTCGCAGAGCGCGCGGATATAGGTGCCGCGCGAAACGGTGGCGGTAAGCACCGCTCCGGTCCCGTTGAACTCATTCAATTCCAGTTTATGGATCGTCACTTTTTTCGGCTTGCGTTCGACTTCCCCCCCGCTGCGGGCGATCTCGTACAGCCGCTTCCCCTCCACCTTTTTGGCGGAGTACATCGGCGGCACCTGGTCGATCTCGCCGCGGAATTTTTCCATCGCCGCCTCAAGTACCTCTTTGGTGACGTGGGCGAACGGAGCTTCGCGGGTAACAGCGCCGGTGCCGTCCTGGGTATCAGTCTCGCTCCCCAGTATCAGCGTGGCGCGGTAGGTTTTTGGCAGCGTTTCAAAGTAAGGGAACAGGCGGGTGGCCCAGCCGAGGCCAACGGGCAGAATGCCGGCGGCGATGGGATCGAGAGTGCCGAGAAAACCGGCCTTTTTCTCCCCTGATGCGCGCTTGATGGTATCGAGCGCCTTGTTGCTGGGGATGCCGGGCACCTTGTAAAAATTGATAAAGCCGTCCATAAGGGGACACATTGTATCCGCAACCGCGGCATTGACGTTAGTGATTTATTTGGATGCTTTGATTTTTTTTGGCTCCGCCTTCGCCCGGACGTTTCAGCGGCATGGGCGTATCGTTATTTGCTGTCAAACGCTTTCTTGATCGCCGAATTGGCCTTCCTCCCCGCATTGCCCAACGCCGATCCGGTTTTATCCTCTCCTTTTTGCACAAAAGCCCCCGTTTTGTCGGACCCTTTTTTTATGTGCGGCGCCACTTTATCCATCCCCTTCCTGATCGCCGCCCCCATCTTCTCAAGCGCGCTTTCGGCACGGGCGGCAGGGGCCGCCAGCAACAGAAACGACAAAAAAGCCGTGACAACCGCAGATCTCTTCATAATGGAAATTATGGCATTCCCCGCAAAGAGTGAAAAGCCTTAATTGCCTTTCACCTTCTTTTCCAGTTTTTCAACGTTGGCGGCGATCTTCGCCACCGATTTCCTCACCCGCTCGGTGAACGTGGTTTTTGCTTTGGCATCGCATCCGCACGCCCACGCCGGGGCGCAAAAGGCAAGCGCACAGCAAAACGCCAGCAGGATAGCCGTCCTTCTTTCCATTGCCCCATTATGCCATTTTTTTCCATACCCGGCAGCTATGGCGCGTCGCGCCCCCTTTGGCTACAATGGATGTATGCACGAGCTTTCGGTGGCGCAATCGATGATGGCCGTGGCGCTGGAAAACGCCGCCGCCAACAACGCAAAAAAAATACTGCGGATCGAGCTGGTGGTGGGCAACATGTCCGGGGTTTCGGTGGATGCGCTCCGCTTCGCCTTCGACGCAGTGAAGGCGGATACCATCGCCGGAAACGCCGCGCTGGTGATACAGGAGACCGCGGCCGCCGCCCATTGCGCGGCGTGCGGCGCAAACTTCGAGGCGGGGCAATACGATTTTTTCTGCCCCGCCTGCGGCGCGCCGGTGCTTCCCAAAGGCGGGGACGAACTCTACGTCAAGGAACTGGAGATAGAATGAGCCGTACCATCCTCATCGAAAAAAAGATCCTGGAAAAGAACGATGTTGCGGCCGCGCGCATACGCCAAAACCTCACTGCCGGCAACACGGTGGCGGTGAACATCATGAGCGGCCCCGGCGCGGGAAAGACCACCCTGCTGGAAGAAACCGTGCGGCGGCTCGCGGGCAGAATCAACGTCGGCGTCATCGAAGGAGACATCGCCACCGACAACGACGCGCGCCGCGTTGAAGGCGCCGGGGCGGAGTGGGTGGTACAGATCAACACCGGCGGCGCGTGCCATCTTGAAGCGGGCATGATCGAACGGGCGCTGGAGACCGCCCCGCGCGGGATGCAACTGCTCATCATCGAGAACGTCGGCAACCTGGTCTGCCCCAGCGGTTTTGACCTCGGCGACGACTGGAAGGTGGTGATGGCCTCTGTCACCGAAGGGCTGGACAAGCCGAAGAAATATCCCGGCATGTACCGCAAAAGCCATGCGCTGGTGGTGAACAAGGTCGACCTTGCGCCGTACGTGAATGTATCGCCGGACACCTTTGTGAAAGAGGCGCTGGAAGTGAATCCCGCGCTGAAAGTATTCCTCACCTCCGCCACCACCGGAGACGGGGTTGACGCATGGTGCAATTGGCTGGCAGGTTTAAAAAAACGGCCGGCCGCTACATAAAGGCGCGATGAAAACCGTCCGGTGGAAGATCGATGTGCGCGGCGTGGTGCAAGGCGTTGGCTTCCGCCCCTTTGTGTATAACGCCGCACTGCTGTACGAGCTGGCCGGCAGCGTATTCAACAGCAAAAAAGGGGTGGAGATCGAGATCGAGGGGAGCGATGAAGCCTGCCAAAAATTCCTGGTTCACCTTGAAAAACAGCCGCCGCCGCTGGCGCGCATCGACCATGTGTCATCCGCGCAGATCGAGCCGAAGGGGGAAACAGGCTTTACCATCGTTACCAGCCATCCAGAAGGGGCCGAGATCCCGCTCATTTCGAAAGATTGGGACGTCTGCGCCGACTGCCTGCGGGAGATGATGGATCCCGCCGACCGGCGGCACCGTTACCCGTTCATCAACTGCACCAACTGCGGCCCGCGCTACACCCTCATAACCAAAGCCCCCTACGACCGCCCCTACACCTCGATGGCCGGGTTTCCGATGTGCCCCGACTGCCAGCGCGAATACGACGATCCCGCCAACCGGCGTTTTCACGCTCAGCCGAACGCATGCCCGGTCTGCGGCCCCCGCCTGACGCTGCGGGGCGCGGCGTGGGAGGAGGTTGAATGCGCCGACCACATCGGCGAAACGGCGCGGCTGTTGCGCGAAGGGAAAATCGTCGCCATCAAAGGGGTTGGCGGGTACCACTTCGCCTGCGACGCGCGGAACAGCGCCGCGGTGGAGGCATTGCGCGAACGGAAGATGCGCAAGGAAAAACCGCTGGCCGTGATGAGCAACAGCATAGAGGATATCGCCGCATACGCCGCCCTTACCGGCCCGCAGAAGGAGTTGCTGCTTTCGCGCAAAAAACCGATCGTGCTGGTGAACAAGAAAAGTGAAACGTCGCTGGACGAAGGGATCGCCCCCAACTTGCGCGAGTTTGGCGTTTTCCTCCCCTATACACCGGTGCAACATCTGCTGTTCGATGCCGCCGCACCGTCGGCGCTGGTGATGACCAGCGGCAACATCAGCGACGAACCGATCGTCTTCACCGAAGAGGAGATGAAGGAACGGCTGGGGGGCATCGCCGACTATTACCTCACGCACAACCGCCCGATAGTCTGGCGCTGCGACGACCCGGTCATCCGCATCGCCGGAACACATGCCATGATATTGCGCCGCAGCCGCGGTTTTGTGCCGGTGCCGGTGAAACTGGCGAAAGAGGCGGCGCGCCCCATCCTCGCCTGCGGCGGTGACCTGAAAAACGTTTTTTGCCTCGCCAAAGGGGAGAACGCGTTCCTCGGCCCGCACATCGGCGACCTGGTGAACGCCGAGGCGAACCGGAATTTCCATGAATCGATAGAACATTTCAAAGGTCTGTTCGGCATCGTGCCGGAACTGGCGGCGGTCGACATGCACCCCCGTTACCAAAGCAGCGCGTACGGACGGCGGCTCGGCCTGCCGGTGGTGGAGGTGCAGCATCATCACGCGCACATCGCGGCGGTCATGCTGGAAAACAAGCTGGAAGGGGAGGTCATCGGCGTGGCGCTGGACGGCACCGGCTACGGGCCGGACGGCACCATATGGGGAGGCGAGATACTGGCCTGCTCCTACGCAAAGTTTCAGCGGCTGGGGCACTTTCCCGCGCTGAAGCTGCCGGGTGGCGACAAGGCGGCGAAAGAACCGTGGCGCGTGGCCACCGCGCTTCTTTATGAAACCTTCGGCGAAAGTTTTTTAGAACTGCTTCCGGCGTTCGTAGCCAAAGCCGGCCGCAAGAAGATCGACGGCATCACCGGCATGGTGGATGCCGGCCTCAACTGTCCATTATCAACCGGCGCCGGAAGGTGGTTCGATGCCGTTGCCTCGATGCTGATGGTGCGGCAGATCAACGCATTCGAGGGACAGGCCCCGATGATGCTGGAATCCATCGCCGACCCGTCGGAAGATGGCGTTTTTCCGTTCGGCATCGGCGATGACGGCACACTGCAGTTTGACCACATGGTACGCGAGCTGGCCCGCATGGGGGAAACGGAAGCCGGACGCGGCGCCGGCGCGGCGAAATTCCACAATACGGTCGCGCTGGCAGTAGCCGAAAGCTGTCTACGGGCGCGGAATATCACGGGACTCAACGATGTCTGTTTGGGCGGCGGTTCTTTCCAGAACGCGCTGTTGCTGAAAAAACTGGAACCGCTTTTGATGGAGCGGGGTTTCAAGGTGTTCCTGCCGCGGCAGGTGCCGGTCAACGATGGCGGCCTCGCCCTCGGCCAGATCGCCATCGCAATGTCGGACAAATAAAAAAAAACGGCGCGGGGGGTTATTCCGCGCCGTTTATAGTGGGGGGGGATAGGGAGGGTTTTAAATGATTCCGAGGAACTGGGCAAAGGCGAACACGAGTGAGCCCAAGCCGAGTACCACGAAAAGACGCAACGTGAACGTGCCGTTGCTATCCCCTGTTTGAAGAGCATCAATCCGTTTCATCACGCTGGTGCTGCTGGTGCCGCACGATCTGGCCTGTGCGGCGATCGGTTTCAGCGAGCTGGCATTCAGATGGGAACTTGCGGTTGCGCTCATTTTATCCTCCTAGTGACTATTAATTGCCTTCTTGCTTCCATATATTAGCAAGCGCCGTGCCTAGTCGATATACACCAATAAAACAATATGATAGCAAACCTGTGGCTTTGCCGGTTGAGAATGCCTGTCCCCTTTACAGACAAAGTGTATCCAGAATTGTACGCCCGTGACATAGAACTGGAAGCTGTGTGGCCCTGACAACTTAGGGATGGAAACCGGTCAAAAGACGGGGGCACACGGGAGGCGAGTCCTGCAAATCAGGCTGTGGTGGTCTGCGCCAGCGCGGCGTCGAGCAGTTTTTTCTCGCGCTTGTCGGGCCACATGGCGATGAGGGTTCCGACGCCCATGATAAAACCGCCGATCCAAAGCCAGATCACCAGCGGGTTGATGAGCACCTTGACGCTGGCGGTCTGATCATCGTTGAGCGATGCGAAAATGACGTATAGATCCTCTTTCAGCGTACTGCGGATGGCCACTTCGGAATTCGGCATCGGCATTTCATCCGAAAGCTGGTCGAGGTTGTGGTAAATGTTCTTTTCGGGGCGGAGGTAGCCCAACTTGTCGCCCCCCTGTTCCAGCAACAGCGTTGCGGCGTATTTTTCAACGCTTGGTTTCGGCTTGGTGTATTCGGTTCCCTTGTACGTGAGGGTGTAGTTGCCGATCTTCACCTGCTGGCCCGGCTTCACACTGGCTTCAACCGACTGGTTCCAAACATTGCCGGTGAAGCCGACGAACATGGCCACCATGCCGGCGTGAATGATATAGCCGCCGTAGCGCCGCTTGTTGCGGGCCACCAGATTGTAGGTGCCGCTGATAACGTTCTCTTTGCCGCCGGAGGTCCGGCTGCCGACGCCGCGGACGAATTCCATGACGATGGTCGCCAACACAAAAACCGACGCCACAAAAAACAGCCACGCCATGATATCCCTCATGCCAAGCGCCACCATCGCCGCGCCGCCCAGCACCGAGGCGAGGAACGGAAGAAGGAAGTTCTTTTTCAGGTTATCCAGCGAAGCCTTCCGCCACGCGATGAGCGGGCACAGGCCGGTGAGGATGAGCAGGAACAGGCCGATAGGCACCATCACGATGTTGAAGAACGGCGGGCCGACAGTGATCTTCACGCCGCGCACCGCCTCGGAAATCATCGGGAAGGTGGTACCCCACATCACGGCAAACGCCGCGCCGAGCAATATCAGGTTGTTGAAGAGGAAGCTGGATTCACGCGAGAGGATGGAGTCGAGCTGGTTTTCGCTTTGCAGCATGTCGCGCCGCATCGCGATCAGCGTCACCGAAAAGACAACCACGATAGCGAGGAAAAAACCGAACTGGGTGCCGACGGTGCTGGCCCCGAACGAATGGACCGAAGCGATAAGGCCGGAACGGGTGATGAACGTGCCGAACATGGTGAGGCAAAAGGTGACGGCCACCAGTGACACGTTCCAGAATTTCAGCATGTTCTTTTTTTCCTGGATCATCACGCTGTGCAGGTAGGCGGTGCCGACCAGCCAAGGCATAAAGGAGGCGTTCTCCACCGGGTCCCACGCCCAATAGCCGCCCCATCCCAGTTCAACATACGCCCAGTTGGCCCCCAGCAGATTTCCCATAAGAAGGAAAAACCAGCTAAAGATCGTCCAGCGCCGGGTAGAGCGGATCCAGACATCCCCCTCCTGCCGCCGCATCAGCGCCGCCATGGCGAACGCGAACGGTATGGCAAAGCCCACGAAGCCGATATAAAGGGTCGGCGGGTGGAAAATCATGCCGGGGTTTTGCAGCATCGGATTGAGGCCGTGCCCGTCGGGCGGGATGAGCGTCATTCTCTCGAATACCGGCGAGGCGAAGATCATCAGGCTGCTAAAGTGGATCAGCGACGCGGAAAGGATGCCGGTGACATACGGCATGATGTGCCGGTTCTTTTTGCGGTTTTGCAGGATGGCGATGGTGCCGAACAGCGAAAGCATCCAGGCCCACAGCAACAGCGAGCCTTTCTGTCCCGCCCAAAAAGCGGAGATGGTATAAAACATCGCCAGATCGCGGCTGGAATAGTTGTAGACATATTCCACTGTGAAATTGCGCATAACAAGCTCATACAGCAACACCACCGAAGCCAACGTGAAAAGCCCCAGCATTGCGAAATAGGCGTTCTGGCCGCTGCGGACGAGAACGTCATTGTTTGCCCGCCCTCCCCAAAAAGAGACCACGGTGGCGTATATCGATATGGCAAATGCAAGCGCGAGTGAAAGTTCGCCGATTTCAATCATCTGTCATTCTCCGGCACAGGGTTATTTGGGGTGTCCCTGCTCGGAGGCCTCGTACCTCGAGGGGCAGCTGGTAAGCAATGTGTGGGCTTGGAAAACCCCCGCTTGATCGAACTTCCCCTGCACCACCACCTTGATATCGTCCTTGAACATGTCGGGCATGGTGCCGTGGTAGTTTATCGGAACGATCTTTATCTTGTCGGTGATAGAGAATTCCGCTCCCAGCGAATCCGGGGCGGCCTTGATGGAGCCGGGCACTACCGTCCCCTCCATGCGGAATTCCTTCCCTTCCGCCATCTTTTGGGATTCGGAAACGGTGAGGTAATAAACGGAAGTTTCCTTTATTCCCATGTACATCAGATAGGCGACGGCACAAACAATAACAATGCCGCCAACTAAAAACTTGGTATGGTTCTTCTTCATTCGCGAAATACCTTTTCAAAATGTCGCACAGCCTGAAGCAGCCAAGCTGTGCCGGGGTTCGTGCCAATGCCGGAACACTATAGCATCTATGCCGCGTAAGTTAAATATCCGCTTAAAAAGCAAATGCCTGTACCCGCGGTATTTTGCAATGCTAATACCAAAAACATTGCGCTTATTTATCAATGAAATACCATTCGCTCAATTAGACCGCTGTCTCAATTCCATGCAAAATACATGCACTGGCTTTCGCGTACCCCAAATCCATTTCTATAGATCGGGCGATCCGGCTCGGCCCGGACCGGGATGCGTTGGCAGGCATTTCCCTGCCAATAACTCGTCACGAACGTCCTGCGCAAATAATTTGGCCCGCGCCCCAAAACTTGTGATAATTGGGTTCTCCATGGTGCTTGTGGGAGCATCTTGAACCGCATCGGAACTATGGCTTATTGACCGGACGGGAACATGTTTACAATCCTGAGAGTCTTCTTTAAAACCGTTGTGGGCATTCTTGCCCTAATAGGCTTTATTGTTGTGGGCATTGCCGCGTGGCTGACCACCTTCTTCATATGGCCCGACATCACCTATCTCAAGACCGTTCCGCCCAAGAGAACGGCATTCATGGAATTCCGCGAACGGCAATGGGCCTCGATGAACCAAAAGACAAAGCTTCACTATACATGGGTGCCGCTTGCCCAGATCAGCCCGTTCCTTCAGGACGCGGTGCTGATCTCCGAGGACGACAAGTTTTGGCAGCATTACGGCTTTGACCTGGCGGGTATCCAGGAAGCGCTGGAGAAAAACATGCGCTCCGGAAAGGTGAGGGCGGGGGGAAGCACCATCACCCAGCAACTGGCGAAAAACCTTTTTCTCTCGCCGGAAAAAACCGCCACACGCAAACTGAAAGAGGCGTTGCTGACCCTCCGGCTTGAGCGGGAACTGGGGAAAAAACGGATCCTGGAGCTTTACCTGAATGTGGCGGAGTGGGGTCCCGGCATTTTCGGCGCCGAAGAGGCCGCGCGGCTCTATTACGGCAAGCATGCCAGCCAATTGGCGCCGGAAGAGTCGTGCCGGCTGGCAGCGGCGCTTCCAAATCCGATACGGTTTTCTCCCATCAGCAGTTCGCGCTATCTGGATGCCCGCGCCAAGGTCATCCTCAGTGTAATGCAAAAGCGCGACAAGGGTCTTTCCATCTGGCAAGATCTGCACAATAGTTCCTCATCCGAGGCCGAAACGGAAAATGAAGCGCCCCCTTTCATTCCCGCCCTTCCCGGCGGCCCGGATGCGGAAGACGCGCCCTCGGGACAGTGATCCGGTCCCCCGGCGGGCATCGCAAAGCAAGTTGCAAACGGAGGATTCACCGCCTACAATCGAGGTGTGTTTAAGGCAGGGAAACACGGCGAAAATCGGCGCTCGTGACAGCCGCCGGGATACCGCCCGGCACATGGCAATGGGTCCGGAGACAATGTTAAGGAGAGCATTATGACGAAGGGATTTATGTCGCTGGCGGATATGGAGCAGTACCTTGCGCCGTGCGTACAAACCAAGCCTACGGTGAAAATATCCGACCGCGCGAAACTGCGCGGCGAAGTCATAGACCGGCTCGTCTACAACGCGGTGTTTAATGAAAGCCAGGAACTGCGCGGCACTGCCCGCGCGCTGATAAAGGAGATCGCGCTGGCCGCCGGCGCCGTGCCCGCTTCGATACAGGGGCTGTACGAAGCGATGGGCCGCGGCGACGTGAAAGGTTTCACCGTGCCGGCCGTCAACATCCGCGGCATGACCTACGATGTGGCGCGCGCGCTCATCCGTGCCGCGCTGAAGAACAATGCCCCCTCCTTCATATTTGAAATCGCCAAATCAGAGATGGGCTACACCCTGCAGGAACCGGCCGAATACGCCGCCGTGCTCCTCGCCGCCGCCATCAAGGAAGGATACGAAGGCCCGGTCTGCATCCAGGGCGACCACTTCCAGTTCAA
>JAKAGL010000229.1 GCA_021815535.1 bacterium | reverse complement strand
CCGGCTGGAAGCGGTAGAAATTATTCAGCAATTCATTGGTGCTGTATCCCAAAGCCTTAAGGAGGATTGAGACCGGGAATTTCTTGCGGCGGTCGATCCTTACGTGGCACACCTCTTTGGTATCGAATTCGAAATCGAGCCAGGAGCCGCGCTGGGGAATAACACGGGCCGAGTAAACCATTCTGCCCAAATGAATGCCTTTTCCCTTTTCACGGATGAAAAACACACCGGGGGAACGGTGAAGCTGACTGACGATGATACGCTCCGTCCCGTTAATGATAAATGTGCCGGTTTCGGTCATGAGCGGCAATTCGCCAAGATAGATTTTTTGCTCCTTGATCTCGCGGATGTCCATATGGCCGGTCGCTTCATCCCTCTCCTTGAGGGCCAACTGAACGATGATTTTGAGCGGATCGGCATAGGTCACGCCACGCTGGCGGCTCTCTTCGACAGTGTATTTGGGTTTATAGACGGTTTCTTTTTTGCATTTTTCGCATACCACCCCGGGGCCGCCGAGATTTTTGAATTCACCACAACGGCACATCCACGTGCCGAGTTCATAGCCTACGTAATCAAGCGTAGCGTCGCCCTTGTAATTGGTAATAGGGAAAATCGAGCGGAAGACCTCTTCCAGCCCCCTGTTTTCACGATCCGCCGGCTTGACATCGGCCTGGATAAGAGCTTCATAAGACCGTATCTGGGTTTCCAGAAGGTTGGGAATCTCCAACACTTTCGGAATGCGCGCGAAACTCTTGCGCTGGATTGTAGAACTGCCCGGCGAATATTCTTTTGACATAAGCACACGCCTCCCGGCTCTTGTTATTTAAATAAAAATAGACGCGGAGGCGCACCGAGAGCGCCCCGCGTCACAGACAGCGTTGAAATTCAGTATCCGGGTCGCCGGGTTACTTAATCTCAACAGTAGCTCCGGACTCTTCCAGGAGCTTCTTCAGCTTCTCGGCTTCGTCCTTCTTGATCTTCTCCTTTACGGTTTTCGGAGCGCCATCAACGAGATCCTTGGCTTCTTTCAAACCAAGCCCGGTGGCTTCGCGCACAACCTTGATCACCTGGATCTTTTTGTCGCCCGCGTTGGCAAGAACGACGTTGAATTCGGTTTTCTCTTCGGCGGCGGCGGCACCGGCGGCGGGACCAGCGGCGGCGGCAGCAACCGGCGCGGCGGCGCTCACGCCCCACGCTTCTTCAAGCGACTTGGTCAACTCGACGAGTTGCAGAACCGAAAGGTTGTTGAGATAGCTCTTGATATCTTCTGATGTTACGTTGGACATTTCCTGACCTCCTATGGAATCCGGGTTATTTTCTTTCTTTTCCTTAAGCGCATTTAGCAAATACGCAAATTTCCGTAACGCACCGTTGAGAACGCTGACCAGGCCGCGGGGGCCGCCCAGCATCGTGCTCAACAGCATGGCGCGCAGCACATCCTTGCCGGGCAGTGCGCCGATCCGCTTGATCTGATCCGCGCCGTAGTACTGACCGCCAACGACACCGCCGACCAAAACAAGGGATTTTTCATTTTTGGCGTATTCGCTCACCAACTTTGCCGCTGCCACGTCGCTCTCATAGCTGAACGCCAACGACATCGGCCCGGTGAACTTCTCCGCCATCACCTCGAACTGCGTCCCTTTGGCAGCGATTCTGGCAAGCCTGTTCTTCGCGATCTTTATTTCCACCTTTTCCACGCGAAGTTTTGCGCGGATGGCATCCATATCGCCCGCCTTCACGCCGCGGAACTCGGCACCCACCACGCTCACTGCGCGGGAAAACCGGTCCTTAAGCTCAGCTACCTGTTTCTCTTTTTCTACTGTAGGCATGACACCACCTCTCGTTTAACCAGCCAACCCGACAGCGACAGCCTCGTCAACCTTGATTCCCGGCCCCATTGTGGTGGAGAGGGAAATGGACTTGACATAGGTTCCTTTCGCCGTGGACGGTTTCATACGGACGATCGTTTCAAGCACCGCCATTGCGTTTTTAAGCAATGCGTCTTTGTCAAAACTCGATTTGCCGATAGGCGCATGCACCACCCCAGCCTTGTCGGCGCGGAATTCAACCCGGCCCGACCGAATCTCGGCGATAGCCCTGTTGAGATCGAATGTTACGGTGCCGGACTTGGGGTTCGGCATTAATCCCCGCGGTCCAAGGACTTTACCCACCTTACCGACGGCGCCCATCATATCCGGCGTAGCAACCGCCACGTCAAATTCCAGCCAGCCGCCCTGTATCCTCTGCACAAGATCATCGTTGCCGACAAAATCGGCGCCCGCGTTCTTGGCTTCAATTTCTTTTTCGCCCTTGGCGAACACAACAATCCGCACTTTCTTGCCGGTACCGCCAGGCAAAACCACCGAGCCGCGAACCATCTGGTCCGCCTTGCTCGGGTCCACGCCGAGACGAATTGCCAGATCGACCGTCTCGTCGAACTTGGCGAATTTTATCTCCTTGGCCAAAGCAATCGCCTGTTCAAGCGAACATTTCTTGTTCAACGTCAGACGCGTTTCCGCTTTTTTCCTGTTTTTGGTTATCGTGGGCATTTCATTCCTCCACTACCAAGCCCATATTTTTCGCCGTTCCTTCGATGCAGCGGGCTGCCGCCTCCACCGAAGAGCTGTTCAGATCCTGCATCTTCATTTGGGCGATCTCCCGTATCTGGGTGCGGTTCACTTTACCTACTTTAATTTTGTGGGGCTCGGGAGAACCTTTGACAATTCCCGCGGCGCGTTTAAGCAGAACCGCGGCCGGCGGCGACTTCATGACGAACGAGAACGTGCGGTCCTCGTACACCGAAATAACCACCGGAATGATCATCCCTTCCTTGCCCTGCGTTGCAGCGTTAAACTGCTTGCAGAAATCCATGATGTTCACGCCGTGCTGGCCAAGCGCCGGCCCCACGGGAGGGGCCGGATTCGCCGCGCCGGCGGGAACCTGCAACTTGATAAAGGCCTTTATTTTCTTGGGAGCCATATAATTACACCTTCTCTATCTGGGGGAAATCAAGCTCCACCGGCGTCGCACGCCCAAAGATGGAAACCATCAACTTCACTTTGCCTCGTTCGGCATTCACTTCCTCGATTCTGCCGGAGAAATGGGTAAACGGGCCATCGGTCACGCGAACCGAATCGCCGACCGAGAACTCGACCTTCGGCCGCGGCTTTTCCACCGTGCCGGCCATCTGATCCATCAAATTCTTGACATCCTTGTCAGACAGCGGCGTGGGGGTCGAGCCGCCCAAGAAGCCGGTTACCCGCGGCGATTCCTTGATCGCCATCAGCACCTTCTCGTTAAGGTCTAGCTGTATCAGCACATAGCCGGGAAAGAACTTGCGCGAGGTCACCCGCTGTTTGCCGTTCCGGAATTCCTTTACGTCCTCCATCGGCACCAGTATTTCACCCAAGCGGTCGCTGATGCCGTGCATGGCAAACTGTTCCTTCAAGGAAGTCTTCACTTTGTGCTCAAATCCCGAGTACGTGTGAATGACATACCATTTAAAACCCACTTTTCACCTACCTGATCAGATACTTAATCAATTCTGCGAGAACCCAGTCGACGACGCCAAGGTAAACACACATAATGCCACAGGCGATGATCACCACGCTGGTGATCCCCGTCGTCTCCTTTTTAGTCGGCCACGTCACTTTCCGGAGTTCGCCCTTCGCCTCGTTGACGAATTGCATCGCGCCCTGAACCGGATTGTTCTTCATTACCGCCACTTCGTATCCGCCTTTCTCTTTTTATATGGCAGGCCAGGAGGGATTCGAACCCACAACACCCGGATTTGGAGTCCGGTGCTCTAGCCGTTAGAGCTACTGGCCTATATGTGCCTTAGCCTTAAACCTTGGTTTCCTTGTGAACCGTATGCACTCTGCAGAAAGGGCAGAACTTCTTCGTCTGCAATTTCTCCTGCTTCAGCTTTTTGTTGCGCGTCGTGGTGTAGTTCTTCTGCTTGCACGGCTCACATTGCAATCCGATCACTTCTCTCATTGCTTTACTCTATAATCTCTACGACGACGCCGGCGCCCACGGTGCGGCCCCCTTCGCGGATGGCGAACCGGAGTTCCTTTTCCATCGCTATGGGGTGGATGAG
>JAKAGL010000228.1 GCA_021815535.1 bacterium | reverse complement strand
GACGCGGCGTAACGGCTATGATACCTTCCCATCCGTACTTTCTACGATGCCGGTGTAGCTCAGGGGTAGAGCAACTGATTCGTAATCAGTAGGCCCGGGGTTCAATTCCCCGCACCGGCTCCATAATCCTTTTAATTATTCATTTATCCGTAACCGGGAAGCTTCGCGGCAATCGTTCGTGAAAGTCGAAGCGAACACGTGGCACGAATGAATGGGTTGCATTCTTCCAGAACGAAATAAAGCGTATGAAATAAAAGACGCTATCGGCAAAATGTCGGTTATAATAATACATTAGGTATACTCCGCATTTAGGGATCCATTAAGCGAGGGCTTAAGTTCCGGTCGGCGGGGGCAATTATGTCAGGAGTTTTTTTGGAGTTCTAATGGGTAAGAAACTGTATGTGGGCAATCTGCCGTATTCCATAACCGATGAAGCGCTTCGCGAGCACTTTGAGCAGGCGGGGGCGGTAGAGTCGGCAAAAGTAATCATCGACCGCGAAACCAACCGCTGTAAGGGGTTCGGATTCGTTGAAATGGGATCTGATGAGGAAGCGCAGGCAGCGATTACTCAACTCAACGGTCAAAGCCTTGATGGGCGCGCGTTGCGCGTGGCCGAGGCGAAACCGCAAGAACCCCGCACTGGCGGCGGCGGTGGCGGAGGCCGTGGCGGCCGTGGCGGCTACGGCGGTGGTGGCGGAGGCCGTTACTAAGCGATAACGAACACCAAACCCCGTGTGCTTTGGCCACGGGGTTTTTTATTTTCCCACGTCCGGTTTCCCGGTTTTTTTATTTGGCACGTTCCCTCAAGCTTCGCTTTTTTCTTAATTGCAATGATTCCGGTGGTAAAATAACGCTTGCGGATGAGGGATGAAAAAGCGCATCTGACAGATTGTCCGGAATGACATCAACAAAATGATGGGAGGGGGCGGCGATGAAAATACAGGTTGCCAACGGCACACATTGCGACGGTTTTAACCAGGATGATGTTATCGAGTGCCCCATGCAGAATGTTGGCCTTGAAAAGGGGGAGATAACCACCGTTTGCCTGCGCTATGGGGCGGTTATCCATGAAAATGAGCGCTGTCAGGACTGTTTGGACGAATATCCCAACGGCATTGAAGTTGAGTGGCCGGAGCCGAAAGCGCAGAAGTAAATAGGCAGACCCGGTTCCGCAGGCATTTCGTGGTTATTCCACCATGAGCATTTTGTACTTGGCAAGCTTTTTCAGCCGCAAAGCGTGGATGATCGGGTCTCTCACCGGCCCGACAAATATATAACCGGGCCGTCTTACGGCGGAGATGAAATTTTCAAGGAAGTGGGTGCGGGCTTCATCATCGTAGTACTGGAAAACATTTGCGCAGACAATCATGCGGAACCCCTTTCTGCGCGGTCTCTGTTTCAGGTCAAAGGTGCCGAACGAGATAAACTGCCGGATCTCCTTTCCGAACCGAACCGTTTCGCCGCTTATTTCCCCGTATCGCTGAAAATATGCCCGGTACTCTTTGATGTCGTTTTTGTTTGCTTTATATTCCCCGTTTTTCGCCCCCTCAATCAATTTTTGGTTTATATCCGTGGCGAAAACCTTGAACGGACAGGTTGCTTTGGCGCGGGTCAATAACCGGTGGATATACATGGCGTACGAATACGCTTCGGCGCCTGCGCTGCACGCGGCACTCCAGAAAAGAAAAGGCTCATCTGGCGTTTCGGCCAGATGTGTGGGGATAACAACTTCCCGCAAGGCGGTGAAGGAGGTTTTTTCCCTGAAAAAACGGGTGGCGTTTGCCACAACCCCCCCGGCATGTCCCTCGCTGAATCCTTTGGTGCCCGATTCGAGGGAGAGGTTGGCGGAAGCGGGGTTCCAGTCGTTGGGATTTGCTTGTTTTCTGGCCACCGTGACTAGGCCGGATTTTGGATCGAAGTGGATGGTTCGGTAGTAAAGCCCCCCCTCGTCGAATTTTTTAATATTCGTAAAATCATTCTTGACGATTTCCAGCATCCGGTCCCATTTCCACCGCGCGTTGTCTGCGCCTCCTACTATGGCGGCTTCCATTAACGCGGCGGGGAAGCCTTCGCGGGAAAACCGGGCCACAGTGGTTTTTATAAGATGGACCAACGTTTGCTTGTACGCGTTTGCGCTGTCACTGGAACTGATGGCCGCGCCAAAGGAACCGTCGGGCGAACGAAGGAGAAGAACGGTGTTTTGCCCGATATCCACATTTAGGGTTTTGGAGCCAAACCATGCACCGGTCCCTTTGTTGATTGCGGGTAAATGCCCTGCTTCGCTTAATAATTTAAAACTGATCATATGGCTTTCTTTGTAATTAGTATTTCCTGTCGAACATCGGCCAGCCGGGTGTCGTGGCAATTATACTAATTGTTGTGGTCAAATTACCGAACGTACCGGGGTGCTTAATTATTATTTATCGCATAAGTTGCTGGTGTAATTACCATAGAAATAGCTTTGATGCCATTAAGTCAAATGGTGAAAGTAAATAATAAGTTCTCAAAATGTCTGTACCTCATTGAATTAAGCGGGATTCTCCGACCTTTGTAATGCCAGTCATGTCATTTGGTATTGGCACTATTATTGCCCTTTCATTAAGTTTGCATACTCGATGATCAAGGTACCGGCCCTAAACTTTATTGAGGAGGGTTTTCACCAATGCCGAGTTTTGTAATTTCGGACAAATGCGATGGCTGCAAGGGGCGTGACAAGACAGCCTGCCAGTACATTTGTCCTCACGACCTGATGAAGCTCGACAAAGAGCGGATGAAGGCCTTCAATCAAGAGCCCGAGCAGTGCTGGGAATGCTACAACTGCGTGAAGATCTGCCCGCAACAGGCGATAGAGGTTCGGGGCTACGCCGATTTTGTTCCGCTTGGGGGGTCGGTGCTGCCATTGCGCGGGAGCGATTCGATCATGTGGACCGTGAAATTCCGCAACGGCTCGATCAAGCGGTTCAAATTCCCGATCCGGACCACGACGGAAGGGTCGATAAATCTCTGGGAAGGGATGCCGGAGGCCGACGTAAAAAACATTAAGAATCCGGGCTTTTATACCCACCAAGGAAACGGCGTAAAGTTGCCGGTGCCGGGTAAACAGTAAAGAGGGGAAATCAAAATGGCCGATTTCAAGCATATCCAGAAGCCGGAGATTGTAGAGATTGAAACCGATTTTCTCGCCATCGGCGGCGGCATGGCGGCCTGCGGGGCCGTCTACGAAGCGTGCCGATGGGCAAAGGGAAAGAAGATCAAGATAACCATGGTGGACAAGGCCGCAGCCGACCGCAGCGGCGCGGTGGCGATGGGCCTCTCGGCAATCAACACGTACCTCGGTGATAAAAAGCCGGAGGATTATGTGAAGATGGTCCGGGGCGATCTCATGGGGATTATCCGCGAAGACCTCGTCTACGATCTCGGCAGGCATGTTGACGACAGCGTCCACCTTTTTGAGGACTGGGGGTTGCCCGTCTGGAAAACCGACGACGAAGGAAAAACACACGACGGCGCATACAAAGGCACGAAGCTGCGCGACGGCGGCAAACCGGTGCGGTCCGGCCCGTGGCAGATCATGATCAACGGGGAATCGTACAAGGTCATCGTTGCCGAGGCCGCCAAAAAAGCTCTCGAGGATAACCGGCAGGAAACCGGCGTTGAGCAGAATCTTTTTGAGCGGGTGTTCATTGTAAAACTCCTCATGGACGGCAAAGAGGAGAACCGCGTTGCCGGGGCCGTTGGCTTCAGCGTGCGCGAGAACAAGGTTTATATATTCCGCGCGAACGCCGTGTTGACGGTCGCGGGGGGATGCGTCAACGTGTTCAAAACGCGCTCAACCGGTGAAGGCCAGGGACGTGCGTGGTTCCCGGTCTGGAACGCCGGGTCTACTTACGCGATGATGGCGCAGGTGGGCGCCGAATTGACCATGATGGAGAACCGGTTTGTGCCGGCCCGGTTCAAGGATGGGTATGGTCCGGTCGGCGCGTGGTTCCTGCTTTTCAAGGCGAAGGCGACCAACTCGCTTGGCGAGGATTACTGCGTTACCCATCTCGAAGCCGCAAAGAAACTCTACGGCAAATGGGCCGAGCGGCTCGGCACCTGCATCAGAAACCACA
>JAKAGL010000020.1 GCA_021815535.1 bacterium | reverse complement strand
CTGCGCGACGGCGAATACGGGCGCGCGGCGGTAAACATGCTGGCCAGCAACCTGGCCGGGATTTTGCTGGTCTTCACCGGATTTATTCTGGCACGCCAGCTTTTTGTGAAATAGGAGCGTATATGATAAAACTTCCCGAAAAAGGATGCCTGCTGCGGATTTACATCGGCGAATCGGACAAGACCGGCGGCAAGCCACTGTACGAAGCGATCGTGCTGAAAACACGCGAACTCGGCATGGCAGGGGCCACCGTTCTTCGCGGCATCATGGGGTTCGGCGCGAACAGCCGTGTGCATACCGCCAAGATACTGGAGATCAGCGAAGACCTGCCGCTGGTGGTGGAGATCGTCGACACCGAGGAGAACATCGAAAAGCTGTTGCCGTGGCTGGACGAGGTGGTGCGGGAGGGACTGGTGACACTGGAAGAGATAAAGATCGTGAACTACCGTTCCAGCCGCTTACCGAATTGAGAATAAGAAGCCGACAACTTCGCCACGGATTTTAAGCGTCTTCATTTCTACGGGGAAAGAGTCAGCGGGAAACGAACGGTTCCTGTTTTGGGCCGGGCGGTTGCGGGGCGGTTTTCAGTCCGCAACCGGCAAGCGGCAGAAAAATGGTAACCAGCAACGCCGCCGCCATGAGCACCCTTCCCTTTCGACTCATTTGC
This sequence comes from bacterium, assembly GCA_021815535.1. Classification (GTDB taxonomy): domain Bacteria; phylum Nitrospinota_A; class UBA7883; order JACRGQ01; family JACRGQ01; genus JACRGQ01. The sequence continues at coordinate 16,896 of JAKAGL010000020.1, read as the reverse complement.
CCAACTCATGTTTCGCCGCATGTATCTGTTCCAAAATCTCTTTTTTCGCGGTGGAACCGAAGGTTTTTTTGCGGTCGGGCGATTTTGTGGGATCGAGGTACTCGAATACATCCTTTTTGAACAGCGGGCTGTGCGCCTGCAGATGTTTGAGCGTCAGATCGGCGAAGGTCATTCCCTTCTCCTCGCACTCGCGGACGATGGCCCCCACCACATGGTGCGCCTCGCGGAACGGCATTCCGCGTAATGCCAGATAATCGGCAAGGTCCACTGCCGTCAAAAATCCGTTCTTCACCCGCCCTTCCAGGAGCTTCGTGCGGAACTTCATTTTCTTCACGAAATCCGTGGCGAGCGGAAGAGCCGCAAGCGCCTGTTCGCAACTGTCAAACAGGCCGATCTTGTCTTCCTGCAGATCCTTGTTATATGCCAACGGCAGTCCCTTGATGATGGTGAGCAGGCTTACCAGATTGCCGTTCACCCGGCCGGTCTTTCCACGGAAAAGCTCCAGCAGGTCGGGGTTCTTTTTCTGCGGCATGATGGAACTGCCGGTGCAGTATTCATCGGGAAGGTCGACACTGCCGAATTCACTGGATGAGTAAATGATGACATCTTCGGCGAACCGCGACAGGTGCGCAAACAAAAGCGATACGGCGGCAAGGAATTCCACGGCGAAATCGCGGTCGGAAACGGCATCGAGCGAGTTGGCCGATATCGCCCCAAAACCGAGCAGGCTGGCCGTGACGCGGCGGTCGATGGGATAATTAACCCCCGCCAGCGCACCAGAGCCGAGCGGCATCACATTTGCCCCTTGCGCGGCAAGATGGAAGCGCTCCTCATCGCGCCTGAACATCTCTTGGTAAGCCATGAACCAGTGGGCCACCCGTATCGGCTGGGCCTGCTGCATGTGGGTATATGAGGGCATCACGGCATCTATGTTCTTTTCCGCCTGAGCCACAAAGGCGCGGCGCAGGCCGGCGATCAGTCCGGCGATGGCGATGGCGTTCTCGCGGGCGTAGAGCCGCACGTCGGTGGCAACCTGGTCGTTGCGGCTGCGCCCGGTGTGAACCTTCCCCGCCAGCGGGCCGATGATCTCCGTCAGCCGCCGCTCGATATTCATGTGGATGTCCTCGTCCTCGGTGCGGAATTTGAACTTCCCGGCGCGAACCTCCGCGGCGACCTTTTTGAGGCCGCTAATGATCTTCTTCAATTCCGCCGGCGTCAGGATGCGCGCCTTGTGCAATGCAGTGGCATGCGCCACATTCTGCATTACGTCGTATTCGGCCAATTTTTTATCAAAGCCGATAGACGCGCCGTATTCCAAAAATGCCTTTGTCTGCGCGGCCTTGAACCGTCCGCCCCACGCCTTGTTTTTCATATCGCCCCTTACCGTTGTTTCGAGAAGTTTAGCATAGAACCGCATTGCCGCGTGCGGGGAATCCCTTGCCCCCGCACCCGCGCTCTGATAGAGTTTTTTTGAAAACAGAAGGAGCCATCAATGAACAACCGGTTTCTCGATGCGATGAACTTCCGCCGTGCCTGCCGCGATTTCGACCCGGCCAAGCCGGTGAACGAAGAAGAGCTGAACTACATTCTCGAAGTGGGCCGCCTCTCCCCGTCGTCGATGGGGATGGAACAGTGGCATTTTCTGGTGGCTCGTGGCGATGCGATGAAGAAAAAACTGCGTGCCGCCTGCAACGATCAAAAGCAGGTGGAACAGGCCAGCGTGGTGGTGGTTATCCTGGCAAAAACGGCCGACATTCACCCGGACTCGCCGCGCTTCCGCGAAATCCTGCATGCGCGTTTTGGCACTCAGTGGGAAAAACGGCTGGCGTATTACCGAAGCTACTATGACAAGGTCAACCCCGCCGAATGGAGCGTGGCGCAATGCCATCTCGCCGCCGCGAACATGATGACCGGCGCGGCGTTCATCGGTATCGATAGCTGTCCCGTCGGCGCATTTGATCCAGCCAAACTCATGGAAACGGTCGGCGCGGACCCGGGACGCTATGTGCCGGCGTTGGTGATCCCTTTCGGCCACCGCGCCATAGAGCCAAAGCCGCGCACCCGCCTGGCGTTCGAGGAAGTGGTCACCCTCCTCGATTGAGGCCGGGCACCTAAAGAACGGCTACGATTCGGCGGCGGATCTTCCGGCAGTAAAAAACGAAACGGCGATGGCGGCGATGGCGCCAATGGTAATGCAACTATCGGCGATGTTGAACGCCCACCAGTGGAAGCCACCGATATAAAAATCCAAAAAGTCGGTCACTGTGCCGATGGTGACACGGTCGATAAGATTTCCCAACGCACCGCCCAATATCAACGTCAGCGCCAGGCGAAGCGCGAGGCCTTCTTTTTCCGCCTCGTGGTAGAGATAGATCAAAACCGCCGACGCTAAGAGCGTGAGCGCAATGAAAAATGCGCCGATCCACTTGACTGAAACGCCCGACATGAATCCAAAAGCCGCGCCGGGATTTTGAATGTGGGTGATATTGAAAAACCCGGTTACGGGGATGATGCGGTAAAGCTCGACATGCTCGCGAACCATCGATTTCGTAAGCTGATCCAGCACCACGATGATGAGCGCCCCCGTCACCAGCGGCATGTACCGTTTGAGAATTCCGGCTAACACGGCAACGCCATTTTTCAGGCCATCTCGGCAAGGTGCGCGGCGCATCGGGCGCAGACGGCGGGATGCGCGGAACTGCTTCCGACATCCGGCAAGGTGTTCCAACAACGCTCGCACTTTTTGCCTTCAGGCGTAACCACCGTTATTTCAATATCTCCCGCCGTCTTTTCCTTCAAGGAAACCTGCGAAACAATGAAAATGGAGGGCAGTTCCGCCTCATATTCCCGCAATTGTTGCAATTCCTTCAACGGCGCCAAAACCTCCAGCTTCGCGTCGAGCGAATGGCCGATGATTTTGTCTCGCCGTTTGTCTTCCAAAACTTTCAACGCCCCCTTGCGAATTTCCCAAAGGCGGTCCCACTTTTGCCGCATCCCTGGGGAAATGGCCAATCCCTCGACGTTGAAAAACGGCTGGGTGTGGATGCTGCTCCCCGCCGGTGTTCCCGGGATGGCGGCCCAAATTTCATCGGCGGTGAAGCTGAGAACCGGCGCCATGATGCGGAGCATCACCTGTGTCAGATCATGCATCGCCGTTTGGGCGGCGCGGCGCCCCTTCGAGCGGGGCGGAAACGTGTATGCGCGGTCTTTCACGATGTCGAGATAAAACGCCGAAAGGTCGACAACGCAGAAGTTGTGCATGGCGTGGTAGAAAACGTGATACTCGTACCGCTCGAACGCGGCCAGCACGGTTTTTTGCAGGGCGGCGGCGCGGTCGAGGATGTAGCGGTCGATCTCCGGCAGTTCGGCGAACGGCACTCGGTCCTTTGCCGGGTCGAAATCGGAGAGGTTCCCCAGCATGAAGCGGAAGGTGTTTCGGATCTTCCGGTACGCTTCCGAAAGCCGCTTGAGTATCTCGTCGGACAGCCGCATCTCCTCCATGTAGTTTTCGCTGGAGACCCAGAGGCGGACGATCTCCGCGCCGTGGTTTTTCACCACGTCTTCGGGAGCGATGACGTTGCCGACCGATTTGGACATTGCGCGCCCCTTCGCGTCGACCACATAGCCGTGGGTAAGCACCGTGCTGTACGGCGCGGTGCCGGTGGTGCCGACGGATGCCAGCAATGAACTTTGGAACCACCCGCGGTGCTGGTCGCTCCCTTCCAGATACATATCGCCGGGCCATTGCAGGTCTTTCCAACGGCGCAAAACGGCGGCCTGGCTGACGCCCGAATCGAACCAGACATCGAGGATGTCCTCTTCCTTTTTCCACTCTGCGCCGCCGCACTTTTTGCAGGTTTTCCCCTGTGCCCAGTGCGCGGCCTCCTGTTCAAACCAGATGCCGGCGCCGTGCCGCTCCACCTCGTCCGCCACGCGCCGAGCCGTATCGCCGTCGATAAGCGGCTCGTCGCACTTTTGGCATTTGAGAACGGTGATCGGCACACCCCATGCGCGCTGGCGGCTGATGCACCAGTCGGGGCGGTTCTCCACCATGCCGAAGATTCGCTCCTTGCCCCACTTCGGCACCCATTCTACGCGGTTGATCTCTGCCAGCGCCTTTACGCGCAGGCCGTTGTGCTCCATACCGATGAACCACTGCGCGGTGGCGCGGAAGATCACCGGGTTTTTGCATCGCCAACAGTGCGGATACGAGTGGTTGATGTTCTCGGTGAACAGCAACATGCCGCGCGCGTTCAGTTCCTCTATCACGTCGGGGTTCACCTGCGGCACACGCCGCCCGGCAAAAATCGGCAGATCGTCCTTGAACAGCCCGTTGTCGCGCACCGGGTTGAAAACCTCCAGCCCGTACTTCTGGCCGACGGCGTAGTCCTCCTGCCCGTGGCCGGGGGCGGTGTGCACCGCGCCGGTGCCGGCATCCAGCGTGACGTGCATCCCCAAAATCACCGGCGAGGTGTGGCCGTACAGCGGATGCTTGGTCTTTATCCCTTCCAGTTCGCTCCCCTTGAAGCGTTTTACTTCCTCTATTTCGGTCACGCCGATGACCGGGGCTACTTTGCCCACCAGCTCGGTCGCCATCAGCAGCGTGCCGCCGTTGAACGCGATGGCGGAATAATCGAACGCCGGGTGCAGGCAGACCGCGCGGTTGGCTGGGATGGTCCACGGCGTGGTTGTCCAGATGACGACCGCCGCCTCCCCTTGCAGCCCCAGCTTCGCCGCCTCGCCTTCTTCCAGAACGAAGCGGACGTAGACGGAGGGGCTGGTGTGGTCGGCGTATTCCACCTCCGCCTCGGCCAGCGCCGTTTGGCAGGAGGTGCACCAGTGAACGGGCTTCAGCCCCTGATAGAGCGCGCCGTTATCCATGAATTTGGCCAATTCGCGCACCGTGTCGGCCTCGTAGCGGTAATCCATCGTGAGGTAGGGATTCTCCCAGTCGCCCAAAATGCCGAGCCGCTTGAACGATTCGCGCTGGCGGTCGATGAATCCGGCGGCGTACTCGCGGCAGAGCTTCCGTTTTTCGGCGCGGGTGATTTCGCTTTTCTTTTTGCCCAGTTTTTTATCGACTTGGTGTTCGATGGGAAGCCCGTGGCAATCCCACCCCGGCACGTACGGCGCGTCGAACCCTTGCATGGTCTTCACCTTGACGATGATGTCCTTCAGTATCTTGTTGAGCGCGTGCCCCATGTGTATGTCGCCGTTGGCATACGGGGGTCCGTCGTGCAGGATGTATTTTTTGGCCCCTTTGCGGGCCTCGCGGATCTGACTGTAGAGGGTGCTCCACTTCAACAGCATGTCCGGTTCCATCGTCTGTAGCCCGGCCTTCATGGGAAAATCGGTCTTGGGGAGATTGAGTGTGTCTTTGTAATCCATAAGAGCGTAAGTTTACCCCACTGGCGGGGGCGCGGCAACAATTTGCGGCACATACAGGCAATTATCAGCCCGTGGGGGCCAAGAACCGAGAGGTACGGCAGGTTTAAAACCTGCCCGTAAAAGAACTGCCCCTACACCCCGTCCCACTAAGAAGAGGTGATCATCTAATAAATTAGGTACTCATCCGATGATAGCACTAACCCTTTGGGGTCATTGTTATACGCATTTACATAAATTATACTATTGCCTGTTTTTATATCTTATATCAGTGAAATACGCCGTTTAATATTATGGACTGCGAAGTAACTTGACATAGTCCTGGAGGGGATGAAGTGGGAGTTTCTTTTCCGTTTTTTGTGGATAGGCTGCGCACCGCCGTTTTAGGCGGCACCCTAGCCGCCGGCATTCTTTTTACCTCCTGCGCGCATTTCGGCGCGGTTCCGGCGGAAAATCGCCATGCCCCCGGCCCCCATGCGGCGGCCATCAACGGCGCCAGCGTCAGCTATCACGTTCACGGCAAGGGGCCGGTCTGCATCGTCCACCCCGGCGGGCCGGGAATCAAGTGGGATTACGTGCGGATGCCCGCGCTGGAAAAGCGCCTCACGCTTGTTTACATGGAGCCGGTGGGAAGCGGCGCGTCCGGCCAGCTCCCCAACGCCGCCGATTACACATTCGAGCGCTACGCCAACGACATCGAAGGGCTTCGGCAACATCTGGGACTGGCCCGCTTTTATCTGCTGGGGCACAGCCACGGCGGCATGGTGGCGCAGGTGTACGCGTTGAAGCATCAAGAGAACCTGAACGGATTGATACTGCTTTCCACCACGCCGGTAACCGGCAAAGAATGGATGGACGACCTATCCGCCAACCTCGGGTGGTTTCAGAAAGAGCCGTGGTTTCAAGAGGCACTTCCCGCCTTTATGGAAATAGGAACATCCAAAACATCGGAAGAAGCGGCTGAACATTTCAAGAAAGCGGCCGGTTTTTACTTTGCCGACTACACGGCCAACAAAGAAAAGATAGACGCGGTAATGGCGAACATCCAGGTTAACCTTTCCCCCTATCGAACGTTTCTCGCGCTGCCGTTCGATACCCGCGCACTACTGGATCGGATCCATGTGCCAACCCTTATCGTCGGCGGCAGGAAAGACCCGATCATCGGGTTGAAATTCAGCAAACAGATCCATGACGCCATCCCCGGTTCGCGCCTGGCGGTGCTGGAAAAGAGCGGCCATATGGCGCATTTCGACCAGCCGGAGGAGACGGCGGCGGCCATCGGCGGTTTCGTGAACGAGGCCGAAAACAGCTATGCCGCGAAGTGAGGCCATTCCCCCTTTTAAGAAGGGGGACGGGAAAAGGGACGGCATGACGAACATCCTGCGTTCTCTCTTTGCGCTGGCACTGCTTCTCGTTCCCGCGCGCAATGCCTGCGCGCTGGATGCTTTTACCCCCACGGAAACGATGAACGGGATATTCATAGGAAAATACGCCGAGCATTATGCCGACCCCACCAAACAGCTGGCACTTGCGGATGTCCGCAAAGATTCTTATGAATCGCAGTTCGTGCCGGTAGGCAAGGACACGCTCGATTTCGGCATGTCGCAGGCCGCGCACTGGATCCATTTGGCGATAAACAATCCGGCCAGCAACGATGTGGATTGGATACTTCAGGCTGAACACCCCCTCCTCAACCACATCGAGGTGTATGAAATTGGACAAGGCGGCAAAGTGAGGATCCACGAGGGGGGAAGCCAAACCCCCTTCGCGCGGCGGGATATCGCCTACCGGAAATCCTCCTTCTCGATGACCGCGCCGCCGGGCGCCACCGCGGTGTACATAAAAGTCTGGCCCAAAACGTTCGGCATTGCGAATTGCAGCCTCACCGCGTGGGGAACCAACAACTTCATCGCCAAAAACAACCTCGATACCCTGTTGCTCGGCCTTTATTACGGCGCTCTGCTGGTGATGTGCCTGTACAACCTGTTCGTGTATTTTTCCGTGAGGGACAGCGCATATTTGCTCTACGTCACGTACATCATATTCGCCGGCCTTTGCTATTTTGTGATAAACGGCCTGGTCTTTCAATATCTCTGGGAGGCGTCCCCCTATGTGGGAGCCCAGCTTGGGGTATTCGCCTTCACTTTCGCGATCTTATTCAGCCGCTCTTTCCTGAACACAAAGAAGCTGATGCCCCGGATGGACCGGCTTTTGCTGGCTTTTTCCGGCGTTATGTTCCTCAATGGGCTGGCTATATTCGTTGATCCGCGGGGATTGCCGCTGTCGTATCTTTTGGGAATTCTCTTCCCGCCCCTGCTTCTATACGTCGGCATCCGCAGCCTGAATGCGGGGGTGCGGCAGGCCCGTTTCTTTGTCGCGGCGTGGTGGGTCTACCTGTCCGGCGTCCTGCTTTACTTTCTGAAGGATTTTGGGGTTCTCCCCTATTCGTTCGTGACCGCGTATTCAATGCAGATCGGCACTCTGTTCGATGTCATCCTGCTTTCCCTTGCCCTTGCCGACCGGATAAAGATCCTGCGCGAGGAAAAAGAGACGGCGCAAAACAAAATCATTGAACAGGAGCAACACGCCCTGAAAATCGCCGAGGAAGCGCGCAACACCCTTGAACGGAAGGTTGCCGAGCGCACCGCCCTGCTGGAGGAGAGCGAATCGCGTTTTCGCCGGTTCTCGGACGCCACATTCGAAGGGATAACGATACACGACGATGGGATCATCATCGACCTCAACGAAAAGGCGGCGAGGATGATGGGATATGAACCCGCCGAATTAATCGGGAAGAATGGCCTGGAGCTTCTGATACACCCGAACTCCCGGCAAATGATGGAAGAATATTTCAGGGATGGCAACGAAAATGCCTACGAAGCGGAGGGGATACGGAGGGACGGCTCGCCCATACACCTTGAATTGCGCGGCAGGGACATCACCTATCACGGGAGGAAGGTCATGATAACCGCCGTCCGGGATATTACGGAAAGGAAAGAAGCGGAAAAGGCAAAGCAGGAAGCGCTTGACCGCCTGCAAAAGATCGCCAGCCGGGTGCCGGGGATCGTATACCAGTACCGGCAACGCCCCGACGGCAGCACATGCGTTCCGTACGCCAGCGACGCCATCCGCGCCATTTACCGGCTTGACCCGGCGGAGGTACGCGAGGACGCCTCTAAAACGTTCGCCTTTGTGCATCCGGACGATAAGGCGGACTATCTGGCGTCGGTCGAAGTGTCCGCGCGCAATTTGACGCCGTGGAAACACGAGTTCAGGCTGAAATTCGGCGGTGAACCGGATATTTGGCTGCTTGGCAACTCCATTCCGCAACGGGAACCGGACGGGTCGATGCTCTGGCACGGCTTTATAACCGACATCACCGAACGCAAACTGGCGGAAAAAGAACTGCGCAAAGCCAAGGAACAGGCCGAGAACGCCACGAAACTGAAAGACAAATTCGTTTCGCTGGTGACGCACGACCTGAAGGGGCCGCTCTCAAGCCTGACGCTGGGGCTGGAAACGCTGTACAAAAGCGACGACCTATCCCCGGGCGACCAGCTCTTCATCGGCAAGATGGCCAACCATAGCCGCGAACTGTTAGCCATGACCGAGCGGCTGCTCGACCTCTCCCGCCTGAAGGCGGGCACCATCACCCCCCGGAAACGGTTCATCAATTGCCGCGGTTTTGCCGCCGCGCAAACCGCCTTCTTCCAAAATATGGCCGCGAAGAAGGAGATCGCCATCGTTAACGATATCTCCATGAACATGAAGGTATACGCCGACCCTGATTTTTTCGGCGAGTGCCTGAAGAACGTGCTGTCAAACGCCGTCAAATTCTGCGGCAAGGGTGATACCGTTACGCTCTTTACCCCTGATGAAATGCCTTCCGCCATCGCGGTGAAGGACAATGGACCGGGCATCGCGCCGAAAAAGCTGGCGTCGCTTTTCACGGCGGAAATGAAAACGCCCAGCCGCGGCACGGCGGGGGAAAAAGGGACAGGGCTGGGCCTTGCCCACGCCAAAGAACTGATGGAAGCCAACGGAGGCGATATCACCGTTGAGTCCGAGCGCGGCAAGGGATGCACCTTCTTCCTCATCTTCCCGCCGTCGTTCAACATCACGGTGCTGGTGGTGGACGACCAGGAAGTGGTTCGCACCGCCATCCGGGAGCACTGCGCCGGCATTTTTCCCGGCATACTGGAGGCGGCCAACGGCGCCGAAGCGCTGGAGATCATCAAAAATGTCACGCCACACCTGATCATAACCGACATCAACATGCCGGGGATGGACGGGTTGGAATTCATCCGGCAGGTGCGGAGCAACAGCTTGGTGCGCCGCATACCGATCATCGCCATGACCTCGGACGAATCGTTCGTCACGCCGAATAGTATGGACGTACGGTCGTACTGCCTGCACATCGGCGCGGACGACTTCGTGAACAAACCGGTGGCGGCAAATGATCTGGTGCCCCGCGTGGGCCGTTTACTGCAGGACGCGTAGGCCTGGCGGACGGGGCAAGCCATTCTCTGTAATGCCGGGCTTGAACCGGAAACGGAAACATCTTCCATGCTTCCCCCAGGCGGCCCCATAAGGGCCGATGTGCCCAAGAGATCGGCTTCCCACCCAGGAAGTTGGAAAACGGCCGATGAATGATATGATATTCTGCAAATACGCCGCTTTTCCGGGGAAAATGCGGCTGGTTCATCCTGTTTCTTTATTAAGTGGGGAGCTGTGCGCCGCATGAAGCGTAAAACTGGTAACGCAACGTCTTTCACATGCCGGGGGGAAGAGATGGCTTTTACAGGCGCTTCCCGCAGCCGCCGAACCTTCCTGACAATGACCCCATAAAAATGAAACAAAAGCCAGCCAAGCCGCCCTTTTCCGGTTACAAGCTCTGGCTTTCACTTCTGCTTGGCGTGCCGATCGCCGCACTTATCGCTTTTTCGGCGCTTCTGGTATCGGAAAAGCGCGATGTTTTGAGTGAGATGAATGAGATCGACAACGCATCCCACCTGATCAACAATTCCAGCGATTTGGTTCACGAACTTCAAAAAGAGCGGGGATACACCAGCGGGTTTATCGCTTCCCCTAAAGATAATTTTAAGATCCAGATGCTTCGGCAACGCGAAGCCGTTGACAGGCAATATGCGCTCTTCTTAAAAAACTTTTCATCGGCAAGCCGGCAGCGCCTTGATACCCCCCTCGTCAACAACTTTAACCTGGCGGTCGGCGAATTGGGCGAACTGAAGAAGATCCGCGAGGGGGTGGATGCGGAGAAAGTCGGCTATTTCGAGGCACTGGATTATTATTCGAGGGTAAATTTGCTGCTTCTGGACGCCACCGGCCTGTTTCCCGCGCTGACCTCCGACCGGGAGATTTCATCCCTGTACCTCGCCTACTACCATTTGCAGCAGATCATGGAGAAAGCGGGACAGCAACGGGCGCACCTTACCTACGCGTTCGCATCGGGCAGATTCCTGCCAGGCCAATACGAGAGATTTTTAAGACTCGTGGCGGATGAATCCTATTCTGAAAAACGCTTTCTTGCGTTGGCCTCCCCGGACATCCAGGAAAACTATCAGAAAGTATTCAGTTTGCGCGAAGTGGCGCAAGCGGAGCAGATGAGAAAAATGGCGATCGAAAAAGCATACCAAGGCAATTTTGGCATTGATGCCTCGTTTTGGAACAGCGAGCAGACGATAAAGATCGACCACATCAACGAGGTGTGCGACCTCTTGGAGGAACGAACCGCCGAAGTGGTGGATGAGCGCCTGGTGAATGCGGAAAGAAGCCTGGCGATCTATCTGGCGGTGAATATAGCGGTTGTCGCCTTCGCGCTGGCAATGGCGGTACTGCTCTTCCGGAACATGGCGAAACGCCGCGAAGCGGAGGAAAATCTGGCGCTTCACGCCAAGCGGATGGAAAACGCCCTTTCACGCGCGGAGGATGTGCTGGACGCCATCGCCACAACCCCGGACATCATGCCCTTCTTTACCGTCTCGCCCATCTACCGTTCCGTGCGGAGCGTCGGAGGCGGCGATATCATCAAGTGGGTGCGGTTCCATTCCCAGTACGCCGGCCTGTACCTGCACGACGTGGCCGGACACGACATCGAAGAGATCCTGCTGAATATCCTGGCGGCGTCGATGGTGGATATCTGCAAAACCAACCCCGAAAAAAAATCCGCCAGCACCCCTTCCGTCTTCCTGAACTGCCTGAATGAGCATCTTATAAAATACTGCGAAGGACGGCCGGATTACCTGACGGCCATCTACCTTTTGATGGACTTCGAAGAACATGAGATCAAATTGGCGACGGGTGGGCATCCGCCCCCCTGGCTGATAAACCCCAACGGCGCGGTGCGGCCCGTTGAAACGCCTACCGGCTTCATTCTCGGTCAATTCGCAATAACCCCGACAACCAACGACCGGTACCGGGACGCCGTCCTACGGCTGGAAAACGGTCAGCTTTTGTTGGTGTGCAGCGACGGACTTATGGAGCAAAAGGATTTCACCGGTACGACGTTCGAGGCCAAATTCACCAAAAAGATCGGGCCGAGGCTGGCGGGGTTGGCGCCGGCCGCCGCCTTTGAGATCGTTAGTAAGGAATTTGAGGCGCACCTCAACGGCCTTGCCCCCGAAGACGACGTGTCATTCGTTATTCTCGGAACCCGCCCGGCGGATAAGTATAAGATCCTGCGGTTCGTGCCGGGGCCGGAACTCTTATCGCTGATAACCACCCATAGGGAAGAGCGGGATTATGGCACTGCCAACCCCTGGCAGTCCTCTGCCAAAAACTCCGCTCTGCCATCAGGAAAAGCGGGCGCCGCCGTTATACATAAGTTGTCCGATTCCTATGAACCGGTCATTGAAACACTGAAAAACGCCGGTTGGACGCCGGTCAGGATCAGCCAGGTCGAATTGGCCGTATCAGAAATGGTCATTAATGCCATCATGCACGGCAATATGTGCTGCGACCAATGCACGGTGGAACTTTCCTACACCTTGCACGAAGATGTGCTGGAACTGAGCGTAGCCGACGAGGGAGTGGGATTTGACAGCAAATCGCTTCCCCAGTCGATAGAGGAAAATCTGATGTTGGAGGGGGGCCGCGGACACCACATGATAACGGCGATGGCCGACAGCCTGTACTTCAACGACGCGGGAAACCGGTGCTGGGCTATCTTTACGAAAGAGTTGCCCTCCCCCTGAAAAACCAACGCCAACAAAGCTAACGGTTCCAAAACTCCTTGAAGAGCATCAATCCCCCAATGACCACGAATCCACCCCCCGCCGCAATGTGCATCGCCTTTACCGGCAGGTAACGCGAAAGGAAATCGCCCAACACCACCGCCAACGCGGAGGTAACAACCAGCGCCCCGGCGCTGCCGATGAAAACCGCCATCTTTGATGTTGTGCCCGCCGAAAAAGCGAGTGTGGCCAACTGCGTTTTGTCACCCAATTCGGCCAAGAATATCAGCCAGAAGCTGGTGAGAACGATCTTCATATCCATCGAAAGAGTTCCTTCCCTCTATTTCCCCCCAGTTTTAAAAGAGGGGTGTTTGCCATACACGCCATTTGCGTTTACAAATCCGCCCGGTTTCAATATATACTTGACGTGACATCATTATCAACAGCGTGGAGAGCATCTGATGATACGAAGCATGACCGGTTTCGCGCGCGCGGAAGCGGCCGAAGGGGCAAAAAAATGTACGGTTGAGCTCCGGACGGTGAATCACCGCTTCCTCGAGTTCAACATCCGGATGCCCTCTAAAGACTTCGAACTGGAAAAACGCATCAAAGATGCTTTTGCGGGCAAGATCACGCGAGGTTACCTGGAGGCGACCATCACGATGGGCAACGGCGCCGATGCGAAGAAAAAACTGGTGCTGGACGAGGATATGGCCCAGCAATTCCTCGCCGCCGCGAAGATCCTCAAAGAAAAGCATGGCGTGGCGGGCCAGCCCGAACTGGCCACCATCCTTTCCCTGAAAGACATTTTCAAGTGCGAGGAGGAAGCCATCGACCTGGACGGGCGGTGGCGGCTGATCGAACAGGCGCTGGCAAAAGCAATCGCCGCGCTGGTGACCATGCGCGAGACTGAAGGGGCCGCGCTGAAAAAGGATGTGCTGGACAAACTGTCGCTGATAGAGGGGAGCGCCCAGCGGGTTATGGCGTTGCGCAAATCGCAGGAAGGGGACATCTTGGCCAAGCTGAAGACCAAGATCGAGGAACTCGCGCAGGGCGCCGAAGCCGACCCGCAGCGGATACTCATCGAGGCGGCCATCGTGGCCGAGCGCTCGGACATCTCGGAAGAAGCGATCCGCCTGGGGAGCCATATCATCCAGATGCGGCAGCTCATCACGGCGGGCGGCCCGGTGGGGCGCAAGGTGGAATTCATGCTGCAGGAACTCAACCGGGAAGCGAACACCATGAGCGCGAAAAGCACCCTCATCGATATCAGCCGCGAAGTGGTGGAGGTCAAAAGTAACATCGAAAAAATCCGCGAACAGGCGGCCAATATAGAATAGGCGGGCCATGAATAACAAGGGAGCAGTTCGCGGCCGGGGGATACTCTTCATCATATCGGCCCCTTCCGGCGCGGGAAAATCCACCCTGGCCAAGTGGGCGTCCGAAAACATTCCCGGCGTGCGCCAGTCGGTATCGTGCACCACGCGCCCCAAACGCCCCAACGAGGTTGACGGAGTGCACTACCATTTCACCAATCCGGCGCGCTTCAGGGAAATGATCGCCGAAGAAAAATTCATCGAGTGGGCCGAGGTCCATGGCAAATACTACGGTACAACATGGGACAGCGTGGACGAGGCCCAGGAGCATATGCAGGATCTACTGCTGGTCATTGACGTGCAAGGAGCCGTAAAACTCCGTGAACGGAAGCTGGAAGGGGTTTTCATCTTTGTCATGCCCCCCAGCATCGAGGAGTTGAAGCGCCGCCTTCTGGAACGGGGCACCGAGACACTTGAAACCGTTCAAGGACGGCTGGACACGGCATGGGAGGAGATTTCCGTAAGCTCCCACTACGACTATCTGGTTATCAACGACACGCTTGAGGTAGCTCAAAAAGAGCTGGAATACATCATCCGCGCCGAACGGTGCCGCATGAACCGCCGGCGTCTTGAATTCGATGATTTCACCATGGGCCAACCCCTATAATAAAACCACAACCGGGATTTATCGGCCCAGAAGTTACATTTCCGGCCGCTCCCCCTATGACAAGGAAGACCGCATGAAAGCAAAATTGATAGACGGAAAGGCCATCGCTCAAACCATCCGGGACGAAGTGAAAACCACGGTGGAAGAACTGGTCGCCGCGGGCCGGCGGCCCCCCTCGCTCACGGTGGTGCTGGTGGGCAAAGACCCCGCATCGCAGGTATATGTAAACAGCAAGAAAAAGGCCTGCACGGCGCTCGGCTTCACCAGCGGCGAACACCTTCTGGACGAAACCGTGAGCGAGGCCACGCTGGTAGAACTGATCAACAAACTGAACCACGACCCCGCGGTTGACGGCATTCTGGTACAGCTTCCGCTGCCAAAGCATATCCGCGAGCAGGTCATCCTTGAAAAAATAGACCCGGCCAAAGACGTAGACGGCTTTCACCCGGTAAATGTGGGACGGTTGGTGGCCGACACCCCCGGCCTGCGCCCCTGCACCCCCGCCGGCTGTATTGAAATGCTCAAGCGGTCCGGGGTTGACCTCAACGGGGCAAAAGCGGTGGTTATCGGCCGCAGCAATATCGTGGGAAAACCGGTGGCCACCCTGCTCTTGCATGAACACTGCACCGTCACCATTTGCCACAGCCGCACCCGGCATCTTCGCGACATCGTAAAGAGCGCCGACGTCATCATTGCGGCCATCGGCAAACCGGGCTTCGTAACCGCCGACATGGTGAAACCGGGCGCGGCGGTCATCGATGTCGGCATTAACCGGCTGGCGGACAAAAAAATCGTTGGAGACGTTGATTTCGACGAAGTAAAAAAAGTGGCCGGCCTCATCACCCCGGTACCGGGCGGGGTAGGCCCGATGACCATTGCCATGCTTATGTACAATACGCTTCAGGCGTACCTGATGCGGATGGGGAAATAGCAGAGGGGCACGGCCCCTGCTTGGTTGCGAGTCGGGTACCCGATGAGTTGGGCGCCCGACGCCAAGAACCCCGGAAACAAAACCCGCCGGTTATTTAATCATTATGAAGTCGGGCTTCTTGAAGTTGAACGCCACAACATCGCGCGGCCCGAAGTCGATTTCCCGCGAAATCTTAAATGGATACCCTTCGGTTGTCCCTTTTTCACCCAATTCCAGGGTCACGGCGTGATGACCAACGCTGACCATCTTCTGCTCCAGCACAAAGATCGAGGTGTCGTGCCGCCAGCCGGAAGCAGGGATCTCTTTTTCCGTTAACACCTCACCGTCTACCGTGATCCGCAGGGCTAACGGGTAACGTTCCCGGCTGCCACATTCGGCTTGGGCATTGCGCATATGGCGGGGACGGTCTTTCCTGCCGGATATATAGCTCTTCAGCTCCGCCTCGCCACATTCATGCAGGCGGGGAGTGGTGTTCTTGAACGAAACCGCCAGTTGGGCCTTATCATCCGTATTAAAACAATAGGCGGGGCGCGAGGTGATGAACCCCACAAATGCGGCAACCGCAGCCAGCACAACCCATCCTCCCACGGGTATTACCGTTTTCATTCTGCCGCCCCTTCCCCGGACCGGGCGGTAAAGCCCGCCTCATCCGGCATCAGCCAGGGGAATGTCGCCATCACCCCAAAGGTGGTGATCGTCCCGCACCAAAGCCATGCCGGTGAAATGGCCAACGCGTTGGCCAACGGGAATACCGCCAGATAGAACCAGTCTATGTTCACGGTGCCCGTGAGATGCCGCAGATCGGCGGGAGCGCCGCTGGCCACCGGAACCAAAATCGACAGCGCCATGATCGTCACGCCCACCGCCCATGCAAGCGGGCTGTACGGCCACACGCGGGGCCGCGATTGCCGCATGTTATGAATCCACAAAATGATTATCAGCGCGCAGGGAATAAGCAGGTGGAGGTACGAGAGAAGGAAAAAGAACAGTTGGTTCATCGTTCCGCCGGGAACGAAGTTGCGCGCGAACGGCTCCATGGCCAGCGGCAACACATCAAACCATTTGGCGAATTCGTGCGCTGCCACCATTCCCCGGTCGTCCCACACCATCACATACCCGGTGGCCCCTTCGAACCAAATGAGCGGCAACACCACCAACCCGGTCATCCAGGCCAGCCACCGGTAACGACGAACCCGGCCGGAGAAGAAAACGTGGTACATGTGCGCAAAGGTGACCAGCATCAGGCTTCCCGACGCGTACCGGTGCACCGAGCGGGCGATACCGCCGATCCAGGGCTGGCCCACCGTCAACCCCTGCACCGATTTATAGGCCCCCGCAGGGCTCATATCGTAAAACACGTAAATATACGCGCCGCTGACAAGCAGCGTCCAGAAGCTGAACAAGGCA
>JAKAGL010000227.1 GCA_021815535.1 bacterium | reverse complement strand
AAAAACTGTCTTTCCGGCTGTCCGGGCGCAGGCGCGGCCGTGCGCATTCAGGAGCTCATACATCATATCGCCAAAGCACCTGGCGGGTTCTCGGTGTTTGCCGGCGTGGGTGAACGTACCCGCGAAGGCAACGACCTCTATCATGAAATGAAGGATTCTGGCGTTATCGACAAAGCCGCGCTTATTTACGGCCAGATGACCGAGCCGCCCGGCGCCCGTGCCCGTGTCGCTCTCACCGGGCTTACTGTCGCCGAATACTTCCGCGATGTGGAAGGCCAGGACGTGCTGTTGTTCATGGATAACATCTTCCGGTTCACGCAGGCGGGCTCCGAGGTGTCAGCGTTGCTGGGGCGCATGCCCTCGGCCGTCGGTTACCAGCCGACCCTCGCCACCGAAATGGGACAATTGCAGGAGCGTATTACTTCTACCAAGAAAGGGTCGATCACATCAGTTCAGGCCGTTTACGTCCCCGCGGACGACTTGACCGACCCGGCGCCGGCCACCACCTTTGCGCATCTTGATGCCACGACCGTGTTGAACCGCAAACTGACGGAAATCGGCATTTACCCCGCCGTGGATCCGCTTGACTCCACTTCGCGCATACTCGATCCGCTGGTCGTAGGCGCTGAGCATTACACGGTTGCCCGCAAGGTGCAGTCGATCCTGCAACGCTACAAGGAACTCCAGGACATCATAGCGATTCTCGGCATGGAAGAACTTTCCGAAGACGACAAGTTAACCGTTGCCCGCGCCCGCAAGGTGCAACGCTTCCTTTCGCAGCCGTTCCACGTGGCTGAAGGCTTTACCGGCTCGCCGGGCCGCTACGTGCCGCTCAAAGAGACCCTTGCCGGTTTCAAGGCGCTGGTGGAAGGCGAAGTTGACGAACTGCCCGAACAGGCCTTCTACATGGTGGGCAACCTGGACGAAGCCATCAAGAAGGCCGAACAGCTTAAGAAAGGGAACTGATGGAAAAGCAGACCCTGCAGCTCGACATACTTACTCCTGAAAAACGGGTGGTGTCGGCGGCGGTTAAATTCGTCGCTGCCCCGGGAACCGAAGGCGAGTTCGGCGTTCTTCCGGGGCATACCGATTTTTTCACCCTCCTCAAGAGCGGCGAAGTGGTGTTTGAGGACGCCGCGGGGAGCCATCATGTGGCTGTCAGCTGGGGATACGCCCATGTGGGGGCGCAAGCCGTATCCATTCTGGTGGAGAACGCCGAGCGGGCCGAAGAGATAGACGTGGATCGGGCGAAAAAGAACCTGGAGCACTGGGAGCAGGCATACGCCGGCGTGACTTCCGATGATCCAAATTTTGAAATTTTCAGGGCTAAGATTGAACGAGCCAAGGCACGCATTGAGACCGCTCAGCGCGTGGCCGGCCGCTGAACCGGCGCCCGTTTTTTTCGGCATGATGGGCCGCGCTGTGATCTGCGCGGTCTTTTTTTTATTCGCGCTATCCACTCCGGATGCCATGGCGGCAAAAAAAACGCCTGCAGCGTCTTCCCCTGAGGGAAAAGCTTCGACGCCGGCGCGTGCAGGGTATGTTATCCGTTCCATCACCATCGATACGCAAAACGTCTTCAATCCGCTTAACCCCGACGAAAGCGGCGCCGTTGGCACATGGGGCAATAAGATACATATCACAACAAATAAACAGGTAGTGCGCTGGGAACTGCTTTTCAAAGAAGGGGATATATATAATCCGGAGATCATCAGCGAATCTGAACGTAATCTCCGTAAACTGTCATATTTGTCAGAAGTCATTATTGAAAGCCGGTTCGACGACAAGAACCATGCTGTTGATGTCGTTGTCCATACGCGCGATCAATGGTCTATGATTGTGGGGCTCACGTTTGGCGGCACCAGTGAGAACAGCAGCGCCGGACTCGATCTAGGTGATAAAAACCTTCTGGGCTTGGGCCAGTCGCTTAACTACAGCTTTCGAACCGGCGACAATGGATATTCCCACAACTATGGCTATCGTACCAGCAATCTGTTCGGCTCAAGGTATGATCTTTGGCTTGAGCATCGTTTGAAGCCGAGTGAGTATATGTATAACGCCCAGCTGGACCGCCCCTTTTATTCGCTTTCAACGTTGGATGCGCATGGGATCAATTACTTGCGCACGGTACATGCCGAGCCGGGTGTGGCATGGAACACCTGGCGGCTAAAAGCTTATTACGGAGAAGCGACCATTCTGGATAATTTCATTCTCCGTGCCTATCTTCGTTTATCGTTGGGTGAAGAAGTGTCGGGCGCGGGTACCGCCGGTTTTTCGGTTTTACGTGACAATAAGATTTTGATCGCTGCTGATATTCTGAACAATCCTTACGATTTCGCCAAAGAACGCTATATCGACAAATTCCGCCGGGTGGAGGATATTCCGCTGGGCGCCACGTACACATTTTCTATCGGGCCGCGCCTGTCGGCTCTCGGATCCACCAGCTCCGATGTCTCTATCGCCGGCGGCGTTACCAAATGGCTCCGGATGTTTGAACGCGATTATTTGTCTTATACATTGTCGTTGGCGAAAAACGACGATAATTTCAACGATGCGTATGGCGATCTCGTTCTTCGTTATTTTTTGCGCCGGTACGAATACCAAACTTTTGTGGCCCGCCTGCAGGCCAGTTATTCCGAAAGCATCAATAACCGCTTCAAATTAGGCGGTACAAACGGGTTGCGTGGCTACAAGGTGGACGAGTTTGCCGGCCGGAACCAGGTATTGTTGAATGTAGAAGACCGCATTTTCACTTATAAAACGATGCTCTCCAACATTGTTGAGCCGGGGTTTGTGCTGTTCACCGATTTTGGCAATACATGGAACGATCATCCGGGGGATGACTTAACGGCGCTACATGGCAGTTTTGGCGCTGGATTAAGACTGGCCTTGGTAAAGGCACCCGGCGTCAGCCTTATCAGGATTGATTACGGCATTCCCATGGATACCAACCGCCCCCCCGTTATTACCATCGGAATGGAAGGCTTTTTTTAGGTCGGGTGGGTTGTTAGGCGGCGGGGCCGGGTTTTTGTTTTTCATACCAGGTTCTTGCGAAACGGAGCTCATCTTCCCTGGTGGAGAGCACGCCTCTTATGTTCTCCCGCACAAGGATCTCCATGACTTTTCCCAATAACGGCCCTGGCGCGATTCCAGCCGCGATCAGGTCGCGTCCGCTCACTTTTGCCCCGATGTGCCGCAGCCTGGTCATATAATCAACCACAGCCCGCTTTTTAACATGCTCTCTCACGCGTCCCATTACACACAATAGTTCATCTTCATCCAGGCCCTTGAACAATTCGTAAATTTCAACCGGTCCGCCGCTGCTCCGTTCCAGCCGGTTTGCCGCTTCGTTTATACGCGCGCGGGAGAAAATGAAATGCTCGATCGGATTTTTCATCATTCCCAGCCTGCGGAGCAATTCTTCCGCCTGGCTGTTATTAAGCCCCTCGGCGAGACAGTTCAAAAAGATGGACCAGTAGTGAATATTCCGTCCTTCCCCGCCCAGACGGTGCCACACAATGGCATCTTCAGCCTCCTTGCAAAGAAACGCAATCTTGTCATTATACTCCAGGGCAGGGTGGATGTACCGCCAGAGTTCGTATTCCGCCATGCGCGCCAGTGTGCGTGAAGGTTGGTCTTCCCGGAAGATGAGGTTGAGTTCACCGAAAATGCGGGCGCCGGAGAGGCGCGCCAGGATGCCGTCTCCCACCGCCAATTTTAAAAGTTTTTCAGTTTGTCCCCCCAAGGTCATCCTGAACCGCTGTTCAAACCGGATGGCCCGGAAAATACGGGTCGGGTCTTCCACAAAACTCAAGCTGTGCAACACGCGGATGACTCCGTCTTTCAGGTCCTGCTGTCCGCCAAAGAAGTCGATAAGATGGTTTGCGTTTTTTCCGTTGAGTTTGAGGGCTAGCGCGTTAAGCGTGAAATCGCGGCGGTAAAGGTCATTTTTTATCGAGCTCAGTTCCACGATGGGCAGAGCGGCGGGTTCGGTATAGTATTCGGTACGCGCGGTGGCCACATCGATTTTGCGGTGGCCGGGCAATACGATTATGGCGGTCTGGAACTTGTGGTGCGCGCGGACTTTTCCGCTGTGGCGTGCGGCAAATTGGCGGGCGAAGGCGATGCCATCCCCT
>JAKAGL010000226.1 GCA_021815535.1 bacterium | reverse complement strand
AATTCAGCGACATCGGCATGTCAATCGGACTTTTGGCGGTGGTGGCCCTCATGGTCATGCCGCTTCCCTCCTTCATGCTGGATATTTTCCTCGCCCTCTCCATCACCATAGCGGTGATAATCATGATTATTTCCATTTACATCAAATCGGCGCTGGAGCTTTCCTCCTTCCCGTCAATCCTGTTGGTGGTCACCTTGTTCCGGTTATCGCTGAACGTGGCGACCACCAGGCTCATTTTGCTCCACGGCAGCGAGGGAACCTCGGCAGCCGGAAAAGTGGTGGAAGCATTCGGTAATTTCGTGGTCGGCGGCAACTACGTCGTTGGCACCGTTATTTTCCTCATCCTGATCATCATCAATTTTGTGGTTATCACCAAGGGCGCCGTCCGCACCTCGGAAGTGGCGGCCCGCTTTACGTTGGACGCCATCCCCGGCAAACAGATGTCGATCGACGCCGACCTCAACGCCGGTCTCATCACCGAGGTGCAGGCGCGCCAACGCCGCCGCACCCTCGAGCGCGAAGCCGATTTCTATGGTTCGATGGATGGCGCCATCCGGTTTGTCCGCGGCGACGCAATCGCGGGCCTTATCATCACCGGCATCAACATCCTGGGGGGGTTCGCCATCGGCATCCTCCAGCAGGGAATGACCCTTTCCGACGCATTAACCGTTTACACCCTGCTCACCATCGGCGACGGCTTGGTGAGCCAGATACCGGCGCTGGTCGTTTCCACCGCCGCCGGCCTCATCGTCACCCGCGCCGCCAGCGAATCCGACATGGGAACCGACGTGGCGAAGCAGCTGCTGATGCATCCGCGCGCCTTCGCGGTCGCATCGGGGGCGCTCGGCTTTTTCGCCATCGTGCCGGGTCTGCCGCACGTGGCATTTTTGATCTTGTCGGGCATTACCGGCACCATCTCCTACCTCACCTTCCAGGCAAAAACCGAAATGGAAGCCATAGACAAGATCGAGGCTGAAAAAGCGGCCCAGGCCCCGGTACAGGAAAAAGTGGAAGCGCTTCTGCCGCTCGACACGATGGAACTGGAGATCGGTTATGAGTTGATCCCGCTTGTCGATGCCGCCCAGAACGGCGAACTGCTCGACCGGATCAAGAGCATCCGCCGCCAGTTCGCCCTTGAATACGGATTTATTGTGCCGCCGCTGCACATCCGCGACAACCTGCAGCTCAAGCCGAATGAATACTCCATCCTCATCAAAGGGGTAAGAGTGGCTGGCGGCGACATTTACATGAACCACTACCTCGCCATGGACCCCGGCACGGGCGTCGAGCCGATACCGGGCATCCGCACCGTGGAGCCGACCTTCGGCCTTCCCGCGCTTTGGATCTCGGAGGCCAACCGCGACCGGGCCAAATCGGCCGGGTACACGGTGGTGGACGTGGCGACGGTCCTTACCACGCACGTAAAAGAAATAATTCGCAGCCACGGCCACGAGCTGTTGGGCCGCACCGAAATCAACGCCCTTCTGGACAACTACAAGGCCACCGCCCCGAAAGTGGTGGAAGAACTGGTGCCAAACGTTCTTACGCTGGGCCAGGTGCAGAAAGTGCTGCAGGGCCTGTTGCGCGAAAACGTCTCCATCCGCGACCTCGGCACCATCCTGGAAACCCTCGCCGATTGGGGCCATGTGACCAAGGATACCGATGTCCTGACCGAATATTCGCGCCAGGCGCTGGCCCGCCCGATCAGCAATCAATACATGACCGCCGAAGGGAAACTCCCGGTGCTGACCCTCTCGCGCAAGCTGGAAGACATGATCACCGAATCGGTCAAACAGACGCAGCATGGCAGCTATCTGGCGATGGAGCCGTCGGCGGCGCAACGGCTCATCGATGCCGTTAAAAAAGAAATGGAGAAATTTTCAATACTGAATTATCAGCCGATCGTCATGGTGTCGCCTGCGGTGCGGATGCATCTGCGGCGGTTGACGGAACGGTTTGTAAGCAACCTGGTGGTGCTGAGTCACAATGAAGTAATTCCCACCATTGAAATAGAAACCCTTGGCGTGGTGAACATCTAATGCAAATAAAAACCTATCAGGCTATCGATATGGCGGAAGCCATCAGCCGCATCAAGGCGGATCTGGGGCCACATGCCATCATCATGGGCACCCGGAAAATCAAGAACGGCAATGGCGCCTACGGCATACTCGGCCGCCCCCTTATCGAAGTGACCGCCGCCGCCGACGAAGATGTGCGGCGGGACCAACAACGCCGCCGCCAGCCGCGGAAACAGGCCGCTCCCGCAAAACCAGCAACCGAAGCGGCCACCGCCGAGACGCTGACCGCGGCGCTTGACCCGCTGCGCGAAGAGATCAGGGAACTGCGCGAACTGGTCGGCGCCGCCGCCGAAACGGGAGCTGTGGGCCGCAGTGAGATGGCCCGCGCCGCCGGTCTTTCAGAAGACCTGGGATCCCTCAGATCGATGATGTCGTTCATGCTCGAAAACACAAAATTTTACAAGGGGCTCAACCTTGAACCGAACTACCTTGTTTGCTACCGCCGGATGGTCGAGCGCGGGGTGGACCATGAGTACGCCCTGAAATTGATAACCGAAGTGAAAGAATGCGTGCCGGGTGGGCGCGAACTGGACTTGAAAAACATTGTCGATCTCGTCATCACACGGATACAGGAAACGATGATAGTCGGCGAACCGTTGACCGCATCCACCGCCGCCGATGGCCCGCGCGTCATAGCGCTGATCGGACCGACCGGCGTGGGAAAAACCACCACCCTGGCGAAGATAGCCGCGCAACTCGCCATGCAGGGGAAAAAAATCGGCCTTATCACCATAGATACCTACCGTATCGCCGCGGTGGAACAATTGCGGACGTACGCCCAGATTCTGGGGTTGCCGCTGGAAGTGGCGCTGACCCCGCAGGACGTGCCGAAAGCATTGACCGCCCTGGCAGACCGCGACGTGATCCTGATCGATACTGCCGGACGCAGCCAGCGCGACGGGAAAAAACTGGCGGAGCTGGCCGGATTCGTCGGCGACGCCGCCATCGAGAACTATCTGGTGCTTTCGGCGGGAGCCGATGCCGCCTCGCTGGATGAAGCGGTACGCAATTTCGGTTGCGTAAACATCGCCGGCCTTATTTTCACAAAACTGGATGAAAGCGCCAGGCCCGGCGTGGTGGTGGCGCAAAATTACAAAACCGGCCTGCCTGTGGTGTATTGCACCACCGGCCAGCGCGTACCGGAAGATATCGAAGCGGCGTCTGGCAGGCGGATCGGCGCACGGTTGTTTAAAAAAGAGGCATAAAACGCCAATGTGGCTTAGAATTTAGGAGAACATGGTATGGATCAGGCGGAAACGCTCAGAAGGATGAGGCCGGCAATGCGCGAAACGGGGACCTTGAAACAGCAGATCAAGGGGATCGCCGTCGCCAGCGGCAAAGGGGGAGTCGGCAAGACCAACCTCGTCGCCAACATGGCCCTACACCTCGCCAAGAGAGGCAACCGTGTGCTGATATTCGATGCCGATATGGGGCTGGGGAACATCCACATCCTGCTGGGCCTCGCCCCCCGCTTCAATGTCGCCCATGTGCTCACCGGTGTAAAACGGATGCGCGACATCCTTATCGATGGGCCGGGCGGCATCAAAATACTTCCCGCCTCCACCGGCAATAAAAAATACAGCGAATTGACCGCCGAAGAACGGCTGGTGCTTAAAACCGAAATGGAAGTGATCCAAAACGATTTCGACTACATCCTGTTCGACATTGGCGCGGGCATTTCTTCCAATGTCATGTTCTTCTGCTCGGCGGCCCAGGACATCTTGGTGGTGGCCACGCCGGAGCCGACATCGTTTTCAGACGCATACGCCATCATGAAAGTGCTTTCGCGCGACTACAAGGTGAAAAGCTTCCGCCTCGTCATCAACAGCGCGCGGGACCGCATCGAAGCGGTCAATATCTACAAGCGGCTGGTGATGGTGGCGGACAAATTCCAGCTCGGCGTAAAAATCGATTTTCTGGGCCACCTCTCCATGGATGTTGCCGTCCCGAACGCCGTGCGCAAACAGCGGCTCTTCTCAGACCTTTTTCCAAACGCCGAAGCAACCAAAAACATCGCCAGCATTGTTGATACCCTGGTGAAAACCGCCACCAACGCGGGCGACA
>JAKAGL010000225.1 GCA_021815535.1 bacterium | reverse complement strand
GCTCACGGCCGCCGAGGCCCTGGAGATAGTCAACCTTCATTCTGATTACGTGATGCCGCTGATGGCCGCCGCCGACCGGGTGCGGCGCTTTTACAAGGGAAACCGCGTATCGCTCTGCTCGGTCATCAATGCGCGGTCGGGGCGGTGCCCCGAAGACTGCGCGTTCTGCCCGCAATCGGCGCATGCATCCAGCCAGGTCCCGGCATATGATCTGGTGGATGGCGGGACTATCACGAAGGCCGCCTCTGAAGCGCTCTCGAACGGCGCGCACAAGTTTGGCATCGTCACCAGCGGCAAAGGGGCCGCCACCCGCGCCGGGGAGTTCAGCGAACTGTTGGGCCGGATCAGGGATATGAGGGATACGGTCGGCATCCACCGTTGCGCGTCGCTTGGCGTCATCACCGAAGGGGAGGCGCTGGCGCTGAAGGAGGCCGGCTTGCAGGAATTCCACCACAACCTGGAGACGGCGCGCGGTTTCTACAGCAATATCTGTTCGACCCGCTCGTACGATGAGAATGTTGAATCCGTCC
Source organism: bacterium (assembly GCA_021815535.1). Lineage (GTDB taxonomy): Bacteria > Nitrospinota_A > UBA7883 > JACRGQ01 > JACRGQ01 > JACRGQ01. The sequence continues at coordinate 3,643 of JAKAGL010000225.1, read as the reverse complement.
GCGCCGCGAAAAAGGCGGGACTGCGTGTCTGTTGCGGCGGCATTCTCGGCATGGGGGAGTCGCCGGAACAGCGCGTGGAATTCGCCGAAGAATTGCGGCGGCTGGGGGTCGACTCCATACCGCTCAATTTTCTCAATCCGATAAAAGGGACCGCGCTGGAAAACCAGCCGCCGCTCAAACCGCTGGAGATACTGAAGATCATCGCCTTCTTCCGGCTTTATTTGCCAAAGACGGACATCAAGGTGGCCGGCGGGCGCGAGGTGAATCTGCGCGGGTTGCAATCGTTCATCTTTTTTGCCGGCGCCAACAGCGCGATGGTTGGAAACTATCTCACCACCAGCGGCCGCGCCGCCGCGGACGACCTGGAGATGATCGCCGATTTGGAGCTGGAGGTCATTGACTGACGATATCTTCTCCGCCCGGCTGGAAGAACTGGCCGCACGCGGCCTGTTGCGCGCGGCCACGGCATTTGACGGCGGCTCCGCCCGCACCGTCACGCTGAATGGACGGACCCTCCTCCTTTTTTGCTCCAACGATTACTTCGGCCTTTCACACGACCCGCGGATAATCGCGGCGGTCAAGGAGGGGCTGGACCGGTACGGGTTCGGTTCCGGCGGGTCGCGGCTCATCTCGGGAACCCGGACGCCGCATGTGGAACTTGAAAGGGGCATCGCCTCGTTCCTCGGTGCGGAGGCGGCGGTGCTTTTTGGCACCGGGTTTTCGGCCAACAGCGGTGTCATTCCCGCCGTCGCGGAGAAAGGGGATGTCATATTCGCTGACAAACTTAATCACGCGTCGCTGGTGGATGGCTGCCGCCTTTCCCGGGCCGAGCTTGTGCGCTATCCCCATTGCGATACGGCGGCGCTTGAAAAGATGCTGAAAAAAGCGGGTTCGGCGGGAACCCGCTGGATCGTCACAGACGGCCTGTTCAGTATGGATGGCGACATGGCCCCGCTGGATGAAATCTGCTCGCTGGCGAAAAAGCATGATGCCCGGGTGTATGTCGACGATGCTCACGCATTCGGCGTATTGGGGAAAAACGGACGTGGCACACCGGAACTTTTCGGCGTGGAAGGAAAGGTGGATATCCTGATGGGAACGCTCGGCAAGGCGGCCGGTGGCATGGGAGCGTTCGCGGCGGGGAAAAAAAGTACTGCGGATTGGCTTCTTAACAAGGGCCGCAGTTTTATTTTCTCCACCGCCATGCCTTCCGCGGTGGCTGCGGGCAACCTGAAAGCGGTTGAGATACTGGGTAATTGCGGAGCGGAGCGTAACGCTTTTATGCAGATAACCGAAACCTTCCACCAACGGCTGAAAACGGCGGGTTTTGCTATTCCATCTAAAAGCTATATAATACCGCTGGTTATAGGAAGTGCGGGCGGTGCACTGTCTGCGGCAAAGCTGCTGTGGGACGACGGAATATTTGTGCAGGCCATTCGGCCCCCCGCTGTTCCGGAAGGAACTTCCCGGCTTCGCCTAACGCTTTCGCTGGCTCATACGGAGCAGGACAGGGAAGCGGCGTTACAAAGCTTAACCAGCCATATCGGTAGTGGACATAAGGGGACGGGGTCATAGAAAATAAAAAAATCATCCTCTTTGAAAAAGACATTAAAGCGCGCCACATCATAGACATTTTGATCCGCAAGATCGGATACGCAAATGTGCTTGAGGTGGAGTCGCAGGAGGACTTTGACCAGGCGATTGCCGCGGCAATCGATCCCTATTCCGGCATGGCGGGGCTTCTGGGCAAGGCGGCGTTGCCAAAGATCAATATCGACCTCATCATCGTTGATTGGGAAACCCCGGCGGGCGGCGCAGTCAGGCTCATTAAAACGATAAAAGCCAAATATTCGGGTCATTACCGTTTTCTGCTGGTGGCCGATAAACGGCATTTCAACGAAATGAGCGGAGCTCTCAAAGCGGGAGCCACCGATTTCATCCTTAAGCCGTTCGGCACAGCCGAGTTCAACGAGAAGATGGAAAATGTCCTTTCAGACAAACCGCTCACCGTGCAGTCGTTCAGCCTGGCCTCGGCCTCTGAAAAATCCAAGAGAGTGGGGTATGGCGTAAATCCCTTCGCGGTGGATAAGAGTTCCCCCGCGATACCAAAGGCGGAAGCGCCGCAAGCGGAAGCCCCGCCCCCGCACCCAGCCTCGCCGCGCATCGAGCCTCGGGTGAAACCGAAGTTCCAGAAACCGTCGGCGGGCGGCGGCGGAGGGGGGGCGTCGTTCTATCATTCGGCAGGGGGAAAAAAACATCATGGGAACACCGAGCCGACCGCCACGCTGATAGATGGCAAAATTGACGGCCACTATCACCAGCGGGTGGATGTGATCGGCGGAGGTGAGAACTGTTTCTGGGCCAAAGAGATGGAGAACGGCAAGGTGCGGCTGGAATACCTGAGCGCGAAAGGAACCGCCACCGGCATGGAAGCGAAGGTGATCGACCGCGACGAGTTCATGTACTCCTTCTACCTTTGCGAAGAATACGGATGCAATCTTCTGCGCCGTCTCGGCCAATGGCCTCCCCCCGGCTACGACGAAGAAGGAAACAAGATCACCTGATTTCCTCCCCCGCCGCTTCTTCGTGAATTTCATCGGGGGGCGCGGTAGAATGTCAACATGGGGGAACGAATGAAGAAAAGGCCGCTGGAGTGGTTGCGCCAGGCCGATTTCGATATGGATACCGCCGATCTCGTTTTGGGGGTGGGGCGGTTTTTCTACGCGGTGTTCATGTGCCACCTCGCCATGGAGAAGGCCCTGAAGGGGATCTACACAGCCCGTTTACACCGCGTTCCTCCAAAGACGCACAGCCTTGTCTACCTGATAGAACGGATGAAACTCCAGGTGCCGGAACCGATCTTTGACTACCTCTACACGCTCAATCGCGTAAGCACCCAGATACGCTACCCGGACGACCTGCACAAGATGCTCGACACGTTCAGCGAAGGAATGACCCGCGACATTCTCACGGATGGAAGGAAGGCATTGGAATGGATAAAAGGACGGTTGTAGCCGCCATCGGCTGCCTGAAGGACATCCTTTTGGCGGAAGGGATGCAGTTGGGCAGGATCATTCTTTTCGGCAGCCGCACGCGCGGTGATGAACAGGAGGAGAGCGATATCGACCTGCTGGTCATCTCGGAGGATTTCGCGGGAAAAAGCATTTTCGAGCGCGCGGCGCTGACAAAAAATGCCGAGATTACCGCCATGAAACGGTATCAGGTCCCATTCGATATCATTACGCTCACGCAGGAAGAGTTTGAAAGCGGCGGGTCGCTGTTTGCGCAATTCGCCGAAGACGGCGAAACGGTTTACCGTAAACCGGAATGAAACGGGTCAGAACCGGTAATCGAGATTTATGAAGACGGAACTGGTCTTGTAGCTGGAGGGATATTTCACCGCGTTGAGGGTCGGGATATTCTGGTCGCTGTATTCCAGAGTGCCATACAGGAACAGCTGTTTGGTGAGGATGTAATTCACCGATCCCCCGTAGATCATCTGGGTCATGGCGTCGGCCGAGCCATCCTGCTCGCTCGACATATATGTGGCATTCAGTTCGGCGTTGATGTTCTCGCGGATGTCCGCGCCCAGCGCCGCAAAGCCTTGCCAGCCCTTGTTGGTATAGTAGTTCACCAGCCGGTA
>JAKAGL010000019.1 GCA_021815535.1 bacterium | reverse complement strand
CGCAGGTAAATCGTCGCTCCTCAACGCACTGCTTGAAGAAGAGCGCGCCATTGTGGCGGAAATCCCCGGCACCACGCGCGACCTCATCCGTGTAGAGGGGGAATTGGCGGGCTTGAAGGTAGAACTGATCGACACGGCGGGGCTGAACCCCGCGCCTGATACGGTGGAGGCCGAAGGGATACGCCGCGCGCTGAAAGCCGCTGAATCGGCCGACGCGGTTATCGGCCTTTTCGATGGCGCGCGCGCATGGGAAGAGAGCGATACGAAGGTGTTGGAAGTGGTGAAAAAGGCGCGGCTCCATCTCGCGGTGATAAACAAAGCCGATATGCCGCAACAGATCGCGTGGCCGGACGGCACGCTTGAGCCGGTGCGGATATCGGTGAAAGAGATGCGCGGCCTTGACCAGCTTTTGAAAAAGATCGCGGCCTTTGCGAACGACGCGCAGGCGCTCAACAGCGAAGAACCGGTGCTGACGCGGGCGCGCCACCGCGAAATATTTTGCCGCATAGCCGACGATTTGCGCCGCGCCGCCGATGAGATCGCGTTGGGGCGCGAACTTGCCGCCGCCAGCGTGTGGGACGCGCTCGAAGAGATCAAGCGGTTCACCGGCGAGTCGTACACCGAAGAAGTGCTCTCCGCCATCTTTGACGAATTCTGCGTGGGCAAGTGAACCGGTTTGACGTTATCGTGGTCGGCGGCGGCCACGCGGGATGCGAAGCGGCGCACGCCGCCGCGCGCCTGGGGTGCGCCACCGCAATGATCGTCACCGACAAACTCTCCATCGCCCGGATGAGCTGCAACCCCGCCATCGGTGGCCCCGGCAAAAGCCAGATCGTGCGCGAGATCGATGCCCTCGGCGGCCTGATGGCGCGGGTGACCGACCGCGCCGGTCTGCAATGGCGCACCCTCAACAGCGCCAAGGGAGCCGCCGTGCGGGCCTGCCGGGCGCAGGCCGATACCATCGAATACGAAGCGGTGATGCGCGAGGAGCTGGCCGTCACGCCCAACCTTTCCATCATCGAAGGAACGGTCAAGGACATTTTGGGAGAGAACGGCGCGGTGCGCGGTGTTCGGTTGCTCTCAGGAGACGAGCTGGAGGCTAATGCGGTGATACTTTGCACCGGCACGTTCCTCAACGGCTTGCTTCACACCGGCCTTAGGCAGACTCCGGGCGGACGTGTAGGCGAGGGACCATCGTCGCATCTTTCCGCTTCCCTCAAAAACTTCGGCCTGCAACTGGGCCGCCTGAAGACTGGCACACCGGCGCGTTTGCACAAAGATTCCATCAACTGGAATGCCGCTCAGGAACAGCCGGGCGACACGCCGCCGCCGCCGATGTCGTACTTCACAAAAAGGATCGTGCGCGGGCAACTGCCCTGCCACATCACCCATACCAATGCATCCACACACGAGATCATCCGCACGGGGTTCGCCCGCTCGCCGCTCTTCACCGGCGTGATACAGGGGGTGGGGCCGCGCTACTGCCCCAGCATCGAGGACAAAGTGGTGCGCTTTCCCGAACGGCTGTCGCACCATATCTTCCTGGAGCCGGTCTCGCGCCACAACGGGGAGATCTACCCCAACGGCATTTCCACCTCTTTGCCCGAGGATATTCAGGATGCATTTTTGCGCTCCATCCCCGGCCTTGAAGAGGTGCGGGTTATCCGCCACGGCTACGCGGTGGAATACGATTTCGTGCCGCCGACGCAAACCTACCCCACGCTTGAATCGAAGGCGGCAGGCGGACTCTATATGGCCGGGCAGATCAACGGAACCAGCGGCTACGAAGAGGCGGCGGGGCAGGGAATTTTGGCGGGCATCAACGCCGCCCGAAAACTGCGCCGCGAAGAACCGGTCATTTTGTCACGCGCTGAAAGCTACATCGGCGTGATGGTGGACGACCTTACCACGCTAGGCACCGAGGAGCCGTACCGCATGTTCACCAGCCGCGCCGAGCACCGCCTGGTGATGCGGCAGGATAACGCCGACCAGCGGCTGTGCGAACTGGGACGCAGTATCGGCCTGCTGGCGGAAGAACCGTACCGGGAATACCGGGAACGGCAAGGGCGGATTCAATCGCTGGTGGGCCGGTTGAAAGGGAAATATATCAACCCAACGCCGGAAACTATGACCTTGTTGCGCGATAGCGGACTGCCGCCGGTGGATGTGTCCATTGGCATCGCACAATACATGAAGCGCCCCGACGTGGCCCTAAAACGCGATTCCGTTTTTGGCGATCTTTCCGCATTCGACGACACGGACATCGCGCGGGCGGAAACCGAAATAAAATACGAAGGGTATATCGCGCGGCAAAACCGCTGGATAGAGCAGTTGGGGAAGATTGAGAACCTCCCGCTGGAAAAAGGGATGGATTACCGTGGCATTTCTGGCCTCTCCGTTGAACTGCAACAAAAGCTGGAAAAAGTGAAACCGCTCACCTTCGGGCAGGCGTCGCGCATCGCCGGCATGACACCGGCCGCGCTTTCCATCCTGATGATCCACCTCAAAACGCGGGGGCGCGATGGCGGCCATTGAATGCATAACTATTGCCCCATCTTGGGTGGCGCAAACGCTCCTACCAATCCCGGTAGCGGCGGCACTCCTGCCGCCGGTTTATCCACGCGGCAACAGCAGCACTCCGCCGGTTTATTCAGGCGACAGAGTGTCGCCTCTACCCGGAAAAGGGATTGCATGGCCTATGTTCCTGCCGCGTGATGCAAGGTTGCCATGACTGATAAACTCATCGCGCGCTATCTGGACGAGCTTTACCGCTGGAATGCAAAGGTGAACCTCACCTCTGTTGCGCGGGAAAAGGCGCAGGCGGTGCTCATCGAGCCGTCGTTTGCCATGGCGGAGTTCTTTCCGCCGGGGGATGCGCTGCAGATATTCGACATCGGCAGCGGCGGCGGCCTGCCCGCCATCCCGCTAGCCGTCCGCTATCCGCAACACCGCTTCGCGCTGGTGGAATCGGACCGGAAGAAGGCGGTCTTTTTACAGCATGCCGCCGGCCTGCTGGGATTAAAGAATGTGCGGGTGCTGAATGAGCGGAGCGAAAAGGTTTCGCAGAACGCCGTTTACCGTGCAATCGCCGATGTTGTAACCTCGCGCGCGGTGAATCGGGAAGACGTTTTTGCCGCCGCCGACGGATTGTTGAAGCCTGCGGGCCGCGTCATCATCCACCACACCCCCGGCGCCCCGGAAAAATCCGGCCCCTACCATCTCCTCGCCAAAAACCCTTCCGCTGATTGCTTCACCCTCAATCTCACCGCCCCATAAATGCCGCTATCCGCTTTACCAATAAGGGCGCTTTATTTATCTGGCATTCCCATATCACCAGCGTTTTCCAGCCCATTTTTTTCAGCGCTGATAGGTTCTTCCGGTCACGCTCCCTGTTTCGTGATAACTTTGCCTTCCAGTACTTTATATTCGATTTTGGCATGTGCGCTATGGCGCATTGTTTGCTTTCGTGAGAGTGCCAAAAACAGCCATGAACGAAAATGGCCTTCTTTCTGTTTCTAAACACCAAGTCCGGCTTGCCCGGCAAATCGGAAGCATGAATGAATTTGCTATTTTCTTCAGATGCTTCTAGTATTTTTTCATTAGGGGCAAGGCTGCGAAAAGCAATCATAACGGGTCAAAAAAAGGGGGAAGGGATTATGTGTCGTGGAATGCGTTCCACAACAAAGCTTGTTTGTCTGTTCGGTTCGGTTATTCTTGCCGCAATGCTTTCCGGCGCCAATCCGGCAGAGGCGCATCACACCGGAGATCACGCCGTTACGCTTCACGTCAACAATATATGGAGCCAGTGCGCGCTGGTTCTCGACCCTTCGCTCACGCAATCGGAATTCCACGATTTCGCCCATGAACTCGCGCCGATACTTTATTTCAGGCCTCTGGCGGGGGCAAAACCGCTGGGCAAATTCAAATTTGAGTTCAGCTATGAGTTTTGGAAAACCTCTCCCATTCAGGATTATGCGGGAAAATGGAACAACACCTTCTCACACCCCAATGCCGATCACTGGTTGACGGGTGATGACCATACGCTCGGTTTTGCCGTGCCGCGGGTGCGGATGGGAGTAACCGACACGATCGACGCGGAGCTTTTTTACACCGTCAGCCCCGGCTCGAATTACGGTTTTTTGGGAATCGCAATGAAATACGGTTTCCTCGACGATCCTGATACCGGGTGGGCGTTTGCGGTGCGGCCGACCTATTCAACCCTGACCGGTGTCGACGACATGAAATATAGCAGCATGGCGGTCGATTTGCTGGCAAGCAGGGATATTGGCCTGTTCAGGCCGTATGCGGGCGCATCCCTGTTGCATGGCACGGCCACGGAAACTACCGTGAAAGTGAATTTGAATGAAGAAACGGTCAACGCGATTGAATGGATGATCGGCTCGGAATTCAACTGGAAATATCTCAGAATGGCGCTGGAAGCAGATCTTGGGGTTATCAACATGTATTCATTCAAAATCGGCGTGGCCTTTTAGACCGGCCCTGCGCTTCGGGTGGACTGGAAGGACGCACAGGGCCCTTCAGAAAAGCCGCCCTCAGTTATGATTGAAGGGGACCGGGCCTGGGAGCGTTTTGCCGTTGTACGAAGGCGAGGCAGGACGCGCCCGAATTTTGCAGCACATCAAGCTGCGGGCGCCGCTTGCTCTTGAAGCCGATCGCGCGGCAGCCGTGAGGAAAATTCACGTCCCACGTGATGTGGTAATGCACGCATTGCAGACAGTTGGGAGCCTGCTCCTTCTTCGCCTGCTCTTTTGGTTTCGTCATCGGCCCTGCCATTCTCCTTGCGCGGTTCTGAAATATGAGCACAACTATAGACCCGCCTTGTCCGCGAAACAAAGAGGGATTATCGGTTGCTGTATCCGGGCGCTTCTTTTCAGGAATTAAAAGCCAAATCAGGCGCGGAAATAGTGCCTGAGATCAACTCCCGGCCAAAAAACCAAAAATAATATTCCCCCCTCTGCCCCGCGCGCGGTAAAATTCACCCATGTTACTGATGATTGACAACTACGACTCTTTCACCTACAACCTCGTCCAATATTTTATGGAACTGGGGCAGACAGTGGAGACCTTCCGCAACGACGCCATCTCCATTGCCGATATAGTGGCCTTAAAACCGCAATACATCGTTATCTCCCCCGGCCCCTGCACCCCGAACGAGGCCGGCATTTCGTTGGCCGTGGTGGAACAGTTGCAAGGAAAATTCCCGATATTGGGGGTCTGCCTCGGACATCAGTCAATCTGCCAGGCATTCGGAGGAAAGATCGTAAAAGCGCAGAAACTGATGCACGGGAAGACATCGAACATCCTTCACGACCGCCGAACCATATTTTCGAACATTCCCAGCCCCTTTGTAGCCACGCGATACCACTCACTGGTGGCCGAGAGGGAGAGCTTGCCAGACGACCTTGAAATATCGGCCTATGACGACGAGCTTCACGAGATCATGGCCGTCCGGCATAAAACACTGCCGATAGAGGGGGTGCAGTTCCACCCTGAATCCATACTTACTGACCACGGCAAAAACATTATAAGCAACTTTTTGACCACTTATGAGTCAAAAACATGATTAAAGAGGCAATTTCAAAGGTAATCGCCAGCCAGAACCTGCCGGAAGCCGAAATGGTTCAGGTGATGGAAGAGATTATGACCGGCGCCGCCACCCCCGCCCAAATCGGCGCCTTCCTCATCGCGCTTCGGATAAAAGGGGAGACGGTAGACGAGATCACCGGCGCGGCGCGTGTGATGAGGGAAAAAGCGGTCAAAATCGACACCCCCGCCGGAAAAACGGTAGTCGATACCTGCGGCACCGGCGGCGATTCGTCAGGCACGTTCAACATTTCCACCACCGCCGCATTTATCACGGCGGGGGCTGGATTGATCGTGGCGAAACATGGGAACAAATCGGTCTCCAGCAAATCGGGAAGTGCCGATCTTTTGCAGGCGCTCGGCGTCAACATCGAAGCCGAGCAGAGCCGCGTGGAGGAGTGCCTTCGGCAATGCGGCATCGGATTCCTTTTCGCCCCAATGATGCATGGCGCGATGAAATATGCCATCGGCCCGCGGAGGGAAATAGGGGTGAGAACGATCTTCAACCTTTTGGGCCCTCTCACCAATCCGGCCGGGGCAGAAAACCAGGTTATCGGAGTTTATTCCGACACCCTGACCGAACCATTGGCCAACGTACTGAAAAGACTGGGATCAAGGCATGTTTTTGTGGTGCACGGACACGATGGACTGGATGAACTGACGCTCACGGCCAAGAGCAGGGTGAGTGAGTTGAAAGACGGAAATGTGACAACCTACGATTTCGACCCCCGGGAACATGGTTTTTCTTTTTGTACTCCGACAGATTTAAAAGGGGAGGACCCGCAAGCCAACGCACAAATTACCCTCGGAATCCTGAAGGGGGAAAAGAGCGGCCCAAAAATGGACATCGCAGTACTGAACTCAGCTTTCGCGATAATGGCTGGAGGTAAGGCGAAGGATCTAAATGAAGGGATTAAAATAGCCAAATCCTCTATCGCCTCTGGTGCCGCATTGGAAAAGTTGGAAGGGATGAAGCGAATTACGAATTAACCGCGCCACTATCAACATTATGAAATTAATAATGGCATATAGTTAATAATATGGCATTAAAAGCATATATATTAAACAAATATTATTTATAGACTTTATCACATGGTCAGCTTTAAGGCACTTAAATCACATAAACGTATACTATTAAATAAAATCATTGGCATCAGGTTAATACTTGCATTTAACAATACACGTAAACTCACATAAAATATGTAAATCTAAAAAGAATTTACGAACAACTGTAGAGGGATAAAAGCCAATATATAATATAAAAAAACCATATTTTTAACATTTATAATAACTAACCATAAGGGCAGTAAATAAAGCCTAGGATGATATGTAAAATTATCAACAATGGATGGTTGGATGAACTTTAAAGCCCGATTTTCATCCCTATCTGCCTCAACATATGTTAATTGAAATATGATATTAGACTTATAGGCCATTTATTTGTACCCAGGTGTAACCCATAAGCAGACACTCATCCCCGAACTATGAAGATCTGGCTAATTTGGTTTTTGAAATTGCCCCAAATTAAAGCCAGCCTTTTTTTCCCGACGAACGATAACTTCATTGCATTTATGAAATATGTCAACATATTCTAAATCGACATTTGATTCTATTTCTCGAGGGGAGTTTCCTTCACCATTGCCCACGAAAAGTGGACTAATATAAGGAAAAAAGCCATGAATTATGATGAAATAAATCAGGAAAATAAAACTACTGACCGAAAGGTACGTAAGCGCCTTGCAATGTGAAAGAAAATGGCAAAATGCCCATTAACTATACAAAAAGACTTACTAATAATACGAGATAGCGTTTTTTAGCGGATACTACTCACCTAATAAGTCAACCGTTGCAAGCCTTATTTTGCCATTTTTCCGCTGACAGATATTGATTATGGGTTCGGTACGTCTTATCCAATTAACATCATGGATTTTAACAGATTTACAATTAAGGCCTCAGAAGCGATACAAGGGGCAATGCAGCTTGCCGGGAGCTTATCCCACCAAGCCGTCACCCCTCTGCACATACTCCTTAGCCTCATAAAACAGGACGGAGGGCTTGTGCCGAATATCCTGACCCGGCTGGAGGTTTCTCCCGAAAAGATCGCCGGAGAGGTAAAAGGCGCCCTGGAGTCGCTGCCACGGGTGACCGGCGTGGAAGGGGCCTACCTTTCCCCCGAGGCCAAAAAGGCGCTGGATGCGGCCGAATCGGAAGCTGAGCAATTGCGGGATGAATACCTGAGTACCGAACATCTCTTGCTGGGGGTTCTTGCCCAGCCTTCGGTAAAAAAGCTGCTCAAGATCACCCGCGAAGAGGTTTTGAAAACACTGGCCTCCATCAGGGGAAGCCAGCGGGTTACGGACGCCGACCCCGAAGGAAAATATCAGGCACTTGAAAAATACACCGCCGATCTCACCCGTCAGGCAAGCCAAAATAAAATAGACCCGGTGGTAGGCCGCGAAGACGAGATCCGCAGGATGATGCAGATACTCAGCCGCCGCACCAAAAACAACCCTTGCCTCGTGGGAGAGCCGGGAACCGGCAAAACCGCCATCGTGGAAGGATTGGCCCGTAAAATAGTGGAAGGGGACGTTCCCAATTCCCTCAAAAACAAACGGTTACTCTCGCTCGATATGGGGGCGCTCATCGCCGGCACCAAATACCGTGGCGAGTTTGAAGACCGGCTCAAAGCGGTCATCAAAGAGATCGAATCAGCCGAGGGGGAAGTTATTCTCTTCATCGATGAATTGCACACCATCGTAGGGGCCGGCGCGGCGGAAGGCTCGATGGATGCGGGCAACCTGTTGAAGCCCGCCCTGGCGCGGGGAAAGCTGCACACCATCGGCGCAACCACGCTGAAGGAGTACCGCAAATACATTGAAAAAGATGCCGCCCTGGAGCGCCGCTTCCAGCCGGTGATGGTCGACGAACCGTCCGTGAAAGACGCCATCTCCATTCTGCGCGGGATCAAGGAAAAATATGAACTGCACCACGGCGTACGCATCCGCGATAACGCCATTGTGGCGGCGGCAAACCTTTCGGCCCGCTATATCACGGACCGTTTTTTGCCGGACAAGGCCATCGACCTGATGGACGAGGCGGCCAGCGGCCTCAAGATGGATCTCGAAAGCCGTCCCGTCGAGCTCGACCGGCTCGACCGCAAGATACGCCAGATGGAGATCGAGAGCGCCGCGCTGAGAAAAGAATCCGATGAGGCGAGCAAAAAGCGCCTGCAAGAATTGGAAAAGGAGGTTTCGCAGGCCGCTGAGGAGTTGAAGACGGTGGAACTTCAGTGGCAGAACGAAAAAAAGGTCATCGACACCATCAAGGGGGCAAAAGAAGCCATCGGCAGACTGAAAGACGAGGCCGAAAAAGCCGAGCGGGGCGGCGAGCTGCAAAAAGTGGCCGAGATCCGGTACGCCAAAATCCCCGAACAGGAAAAACTGATGCGCGAAACGCAAACAAAGCTGGCCGCGCTGCAAAAAAAACGTTCCATCCTCCGCGAGGAGGTGACGGAAGAGGATATCGCCGCCGTTGTCTCCCGCTGGACCGGCATCCCGGTCACCCGGATGCTGTCGGAAGAAAGCCAAAAGCTGGCGCACCTCGAAGAACACCTCACCCAGCGGGTGATCGGCCAAAAAGCGGCCATAAAGGCGGTCAGCAACGCGGTGCGCCGCAGCCGCGCCGGTTTGCAGGAGGAGGGACGGCCGGTGGGAAGCTTCATCTTCCTCGGGCCGACCGGCGTGGGAAAAACCGAGCTGGCAAAGGCGCTGGCGGAATTTTTATTCAACGACGAGCGGAATATCGTCCGCATCGACATGAGCGAATACATGGAAAAACACGCCGTGGCGCGGCTGATAGGCTCGCCCCCCGGCTATGTGGGATACGAGGAAGGGGGCCAACTCACCGAGGCGGTGCGCCGCCACCCCTATAGCGTGGTGCTGTTCGACGAGATCGAAAAAGCCCACTCCGACGTCTTCAACGTGCTGTTGCAGGTGCTGGACGACGGGCGGCTCACCGACGGCAAGGGGCGCACGGTCGATTTTCGCAACACCGTGCTGATAATGACCTCCAATATCGCGGCCGAGCAGATAGCCGAATTCAGGGATGACCCCAAGCGCCAGCGCGAAGAGGTATTTGCGGCGCTCCGGCGGCTCTTCCGCCCCGAGTTCCTCAACCGCATTGACGACACCATCATCTTCCAGCACCTCGGGCGCGAAGAACTGGCCGAGATCGTCCGGATACAGGTGGAGCGGGTGGCGAAACGGCTGGAGCAAAAGAAGATCTCCCTGCACCTCACCAAGCGCGCCATCGAACAGCTCGCCGTGGCGGGGTACGACCCGGCGTTCGGCGCGCGGCCCCTCAAACGGGTCATCCAGAACGAAATACTGGACGAGTTGGCCCTGCGCTTCGTGGAAGGAAAGATCGCCGACGGCAGCGCCGTGACCATCGACTACAAAAACGGTTGGCTGATAACCGCTTAACCGGCAACCGCTCCCGCCGCATTTCCTTTCCCGGCAGATGGCGAAAATGCGTTAAACTGAAATAGTGTTTTTCGAAGCGCTTAGTCTGTACTGCGCCATCAAGGGAGATCTGAAATGACACAGCCCAACGGATCCAGGATTGACCTTAACGCCATGAAGGCCAATCAGGCCGTTATCATTGTCCTGTTGCTGGCCGCTTTTTTCCTGAGACAGCCGTGGCTGGTGCTGCTGGTGGGGGCGGTGATGGGGGTAGGAACCATGATCGGGGTTCCCGGTTTCAATCCGGTCTACCGGTACTGTGTCATCCCGCTGAACCTTGCCAAACCAAAAATTGTGGATGGAAGCCGCGAAGGCCCCCGTTTTGCGCAAGGGACCGGCGCCACCTGCGCCGTGGCCGGAGGCGCATTGCTGTACGCCGGGATGGGATACGCGGGATGGGGGCTTGCCTGGCTGGTTATCGTGCTGGCCGCGGTAAACCTCTTTACGGGGTTTTGCGCCGGGTGCTCGCTGTATTACTGGATAAAAAAAATTAAGCCGCCGGCCCCCGCAAAGCCAAACGGCTGAGTACCACGGCGCTGACGCCGAACGGCGCGCAAGCCGTCATGCGGTTATGCCCACTCCCGGCGGCTTGCGCGCGGGAAATAACTAAATGGCCTTAAGGATCTTCTTGGTGCTTGCAAGAACCTCTTTTTTCAACTGAGCCATTTTCGGGTTCTTTTTTATCAGCCCGAGTATCGCATTGGCATCCAGCACTTCCACATGAACCTTGCCGGCCTTGTCTTCCCGCACCACGAAATTGCACGGCATCAAAAGCCCGATGGTGGGTTCCGCATCCAGCGACCGCGCGGCAAACGGAGGATTGCAAACGCCGAGGATGAGGTACTTGGGCACATCCTTGTTCATTTTTTCCTTCATGATCTGGCAAACGTCCATTTCGGTCAGCACGCCCCACGCGTTGGCCTGAAGCGCGGCCCTGGTTTTTGCAACCGCATCCGTGAATGACATTTTGACTACTTTACCGAACCCGTAATTCTTCAACATAAAAGAACCCCTCCAGTGAATAAGCCAATGGATCCCGGAACCCTGCCTTACGAATGATTGTACTCCAAAAAATAGCGGCCATCTACTATAGCTGTGCATCCTGTTCCGGCCCGCAAAAACCGGCGTCACTGAACGGACATAACCCCTGTTTTCTTAACCATAGCTTAACCAAACGGCCATTAAAGCTTCACCGGCGCGTCCTATCATGGCGGCATGAACAAGGAAATGCTCGAACGCCAGAACGCCAGCCTCTCCATCGTCACCCACGATCTGAAATCGCCGATGGTCGCCATCATCGGCTGTTCACGCTTCCTCTTGCGCGACATGAAGAACAAGCCGCACGACCCCAATTGGCTCCTTATGGTGGAGCGGATGGTGAACGCCGGGGAAGGAATGCTGGTGCTCATCGAAACCATCCTCGCCATGGGAAAAATGGAGGCGGGGAAGGAACACGTTGAGCCGGCGTGGACTGCCGACCTCGCTGATGAACTGCTGGAAACCGCCAGAATTTTCCAGTACGAAGCCGCGGCAAAAAATATCCGGCTTACGGTGGATACGTCGACGCCATTGCCGCATGTTTTTTGGGACATGATGCGGCTGCGCCACCATGTATTCAACAACCTCATTTCCAACGCCCTCAAATTCACGCCGGCGGGGGGTACCGTTACCCTTTCCGCCAGGCAACGGGAGAACAAGGTGGAGATCCGCGTGGCCGACACCGGCCCCGGCATCGCGCCGGAAGAGCGGGAAAAAATATTTTGCCGTTTCGAGCAGGGGAGCGTGGCCTCGAACCGGGTATTCAACGGCTCCGGCCTGGGCCTTTACAACGCGCGCCTTTTCGTAAATCAGCACGGAGGAACCATCGCCGTGGAAAACTCCACCGAACAGGGGGCGGTCATCCTCATCACGTTGCCGCTGGAAAAAACCGGCGCCCCCGCGCCGGCCGCGGCATAACGCAAAACGTTTCTTTCCCCCGCTCCGCGCTATTGCTACAATTGCACCCCATGAACAGATTTTGGAGCGAAGGACTGCGAACCCTCAAGCCCTACGTGCCGGGGGAACAGCCGAAAGAGGGGAGCGTCATCAAGCTCAACACCAACGAAAATCCCTATCCCCCCTCGCCGCGCGTTATCGCCGCCATTAAAGAGGCGGCGGATGCCGGCCTGCGGCTCTATCCCGACCCGGATGCATCCGCGATGAAAGCCGCCATCGCCCGCCACTACGGCGTGAAGCCCGAAAACGTCTTTGCCGGGAACGGGTCGGACGAGGTGTTGGCTGTCGCGTTCCTTGCGTTCTTCCGCAACAAACTGCCGCTGGTGTTTCCCGATATCACCTACAGCTTCTACCCGGTCTACTGCGAACTTTTTGGCGTGCCATTCACAACTTTTCCCATCACCGGCGATTGGCAGATCGATCTTGCCCGCGCGCCGGCCCAGAACGGCGGCGTGCTCTTTCCCAACCCGAACGCCCCCACCGGATGCTTCACGCCGATAGCCGATATCGACGCCCTGCTGAAACGCAACACCGATACGGTGGTGCTGGTGGACGAGGCATACGTCGATTTTGGCGGCGAGAGCGCGATCCCCTTGGTGGGCGAATACCCGAACCTGCTGGTAACGCAGACTTTTTCAAAATCGCGCTCGCTGGCGGGGCTGCGCGCCGGTTTCGCCGTCGGCCACGCCGAATTGATAACCGGCATGGAGGCGGTGAAAAACTCGTTCAACTCATACACGATGGACAGGCTTGCCATCGCCGGCGCCGCCGCCGCGATGGACGACAGGGAATATTTTGAAAAGTGCCGCTCCGCCATCATCAAAACGCGGGAAGAGACGGTTATCACCCTGCAAAAACTGGGGTTCGAAGTCCTCCCCTCAAAAACAAACTTCGTATTCGCCCGCCACCCGCGTCACGGCGGGCAGGAACTGTACGACGCACTGCGCGCCAAAAACATCCTCGTGCGCTACTGGAACAAACCCCGCCTGTCCGATTTCCTGCGCATCACCATCGGCACCGATGCGGAAATGGCCGCCCTCGCATCCGCCCTGTACGCCATCCTCGCGTAAAGCTTTTTTGAGAGAGCCTTTTTACAAAAAGGTTCTCTCAATAAAAGTCTACGGGGGTTAGGCCCATACGGGAGGGGATGCGGCGTTCCCTTCGGTGGAGGCGCGGCGGAAGATGCGGTTCTTGAATTTGGTGGCGAGCAACCGTATCTCCTTTTTGCCACGTATCATCATCAGATAGCGCCACGCCACTTGCGGGCGGAAATAGAAGGCGCGGTACGCGCGGCGGTGCCACTGCTGCAACTCTTCCACGCCGATGCCGCGCGGGTGATAGACAAGCTGTTCAACCGTTTGGTTGCCCCACTTGGGTGTGAATTCGGGCTCGTTCGCGGCGAGGTAGGCGGCAACCTCCGTTCCCGGCGTGGCGCGGAACGGCGCGAAGACCGCCATATCCAGCGGCAGGCGGCAGGCCAGATCGATTGACGCCTGCATCGTTTCGCGCGTTTCGGTGGGATAGCCGAGTATGAAAAACCCCTGCACCAGCCAGCGGGTGTGGGCCTTGATGAGCGCGATCTTCTCTTCCACCAGCGCCACGGTCACCCCCTTCTTCATGAAGGCCAGCATCGGGTCGCTGCCCGCCTCGATGCCGACGGAAGTGCCGTAGCAACCCGCCTGGTCCATCGC
This sequence comes from bacterium, assembly GCA_021815535.1. Classification (GTDB taxonomy): domain Bacteria; phylum Nitrospinota_A; class UBA7883; order JACRGQ01; family JACRGQ01; genus JACRGQ01. The sequence continues at coordinate 3,996 of JAKAGL010000019.1, read as the reverse complement.
GCGCAACAGTTCCGCATCCAGCGTATCCAGCCGCGTTCCATAAGGAGTTGCCCAGTGGATTTTCAGGTTCCGCTTTTGCAGGCTCTCGCAGAAGGAGTAGACGTATTTTTTGTTGATGGTGAAGATGGAATCGGTGAGGTGTATCTCGTCCACGCCGTATTCGTTCACCAGCAGGGCGATCTCGTCCATCACCTTTTCCACGGGCCGGTAGCGGACGTTGCGCCCCGCCACGATGAAATCCGAACAGAAAGTGCATTTGAACGGGCAGCCCCGGCCGACCGAAATCGGCGCGGTTATTTTTCCTTTGCTGAAAAACCAAAGGTCTTCGTGACCCACATAGCGGCGCGGATCGATGAGATCCCACGCCGGCAGCGGCAGACGCTCGAGATCGAGGAACGATTTTCGTCCGTTCACCTGTATCATGCCGCCGCGGCGGTAGGCGATCGCCTCGATGTTAGTGACACTCTCTCCCAGGGAAAACGCGCGGGCAAGCGCCACCACCGCCGTATCTCCTTCGCCGATAATGCCGACATCGGCGGCGGGACAGCTTTTCAGCGCGTCTTCCGGCGCATAGGTGGGGTGGGGGCCGCCGATAATTATTTTTGTTTGCGGCAACGCCTCACGCACGGCGTTCAGCACTTCGTTCGCTTCCGGCAAGGAGGTGGAAAAAACCTTCACCCCGACGAACAGGTACGGCTCGCGCCGCAGCCGTTCGATAAAGGCCGCGCGCGAAAACCGGTCGCGCCGCACGTCGATAAAATCGGCGGCGAACCCCGCATCGCGCAGGGCGGACGCGAGAAAGCCGATGCCCAGGTCGGGCGTCAACTGTTTCGTGGCGTTTGTCGGCGGCGCGACGAAAAGTATTTTTTGCGTCATCGCCTCAAGTGTAAGCGCGTCAACGCACCGTTGCAAGGCGGCCCCTTTCCTTTGTTTTTGGGCCGCTATACAATGGCGCCATGTTATTAAAGGAAATCGCCGCGCTGGTGAAGGGAACGCTTGTAGGCGACCCGGCGGCCGAAGCCGTCCGCTGCTCGTCGCTCGCCAATGCCGGACCCGGAAGCATCGTTTTTCTTGAGAACAAGAAACTCGTCCCGCAACTCGAAGATCGCCGTCCCGCCTGCGCAATTGTTCCCCCCGGCATGAGACTGGAAGGGATCGACGTTATCGAGGTAAAAAACACGCACATCGCCTTTGCGCTGGTCATGGACGCTTTGCACCCGGCAACGCGTCAACCAGCCGGCGTCCATCCCACGGCCACCGTCCACAAAGACGCAACGCTGGGACGCGGATGCCACATCGGCCCCTACGCCGGCATTGGCGCGGGGGCAAGGGTGGGGGAGAACGTCATCATCCATCAATCCGTTTCCATCGGCGAAAACACGCAGATCGGCGACGATTGCCTCATCCATCCCCACGTCACCGTCTATCCCAACGCCGTTATCGGCAAGCGGGCGATCATCCACGGCGGTGCGGTTATCGGGGCGGACGGCTTCAAATACCTCGGGGGAGAAAAAGGGCGGCGGATCAAAGTCGCGCACATCGGCCGGGTGCGGATCGGCGACGACGTGGAGATCGGCGCCAACAGCTGTATTGACCGGGCGATGCTGGATGAAACGGTCATCGGCGACGGGGTGAAGATCGACAATCTGGTGCAGATCGGCCATAACTGCGTTATCGGCGATCACACCGTCATCGCCGCCGGATGCGGCATCGCCGGTTCCGTCATTATTGGGAAAAACGTCACCATCGGCGGGCTGGTCGGCGTGGCCGACCACATCACCATCGCCGACAACACCTTCATCGCCGGAAAAACCGGCGTTACCGGCGATATTGGCCCCGGCATCTACGGCGGCGGCTATGCCATGCCGATCAACGATTGGCGGCGGGCCGAAGTGGCCTACCGCCGCGGTCCTGAAATATTGCGCCGCCTTGCGGCGCTTGAAAAGAAAGGGGAATAACTGTCCATGGACATCAATGACATCATTGCAACCCTCCCGCACCGCTACCCGTTTCTTCTCATCGACCGGGTGCTGGAGATGAAGGAAAATGAACAGGTCAAGGCGGTGAAGAACGTCACCATTAATGAACAGTTCTTCAACGGGCATTTCCCGGGACAGCCGATCATGCCGGGCGTACTCATCATCGAGGCGATGGCGCAGGCCGCCGCGTATCTCGCCATCAAAAGCGCCAAGGACATTCCCGGCAAGAAGATACCGCTCTTCGCCGCCATCGACGGCGCAAAATTCAAGCGCCCCGTCGTTCCGGGGGATACGCTCACCCTCGAGTTGAAGGTGACGAAAACCCGGCAGCGCATCTGGTGGCTGACGGGCACCGCGCATGTGGGAGACGAACTTGCCTGCAAAGCCGAGATCACCGCCGTGTTGAGTATCGTCGAATGAGCCTTCATCCCTCGGCCATCATCCACAAGGACGCGCGCATAGACGCCACCGCCACCGTCGGCCCCTTCGCCGTCATCGGCGCGAACGTCGAGATCGGGCCCCGCTGCGTTATCGGCCCCCAAACGTGGCTGGATCACGCGCGCATATGCGAAGGGACGAGGATCGGCGCGGGATCTCTCATCGGCGGCAACCCGCAGATGCTGAACTGGAAGGAGGTTCCCTCCCTCGTCAGCATCGGCCAAAACAACGACATACGGGAACTGGTCACCATCCACCGCGGCAAGGACGAAAACGGCGTGACATCGGTGGGGAACGATTGCATGATCATGACCAATACGCACATCGGGCACGACTGCGCCATCGGCAACAATGTGATCATCACCACCTACTCCGGGCTTGCCGGCCATGTAACGGTGAATGACCACGTCATCATTGGCGGGCAGGTCGGCATCCACCAGTTTGTGCGGATCGGCGAATACGCCATGATCGGGGGGGCGGCCCTCATCGTGCAGGATGTCGTTCCCTACATGCTGGCCCAGGGGAATCCCGCGCGCATCCGCACCTTCAACATGGTGGGATTGAAGCGGAAGGGATTTTCCGACAAAGCGCGCGCGGAAATAAAACAGGCGTTCAAGGTCCTTTTTGTAAAACGGGGAAACCTGAAAACCGCACGGCAGGAACTGGCGGCCCTGCCGGACGAAAGCGGATATGTGCGGAAGATCATCGACTTTGTCAATGCCAGCAAACGGGGCTTTATCATGGGCAAAAAAACGGACGACGAGGCGGAAGAATAACGCCTTTTTTTACGTCTCTGCCGGATAAGCGGCCGTGGAAGGAAGGCCCCTCTCTTACCCCTTTTTCAAAGGGGAAAACCGCGCTTGGGCATCGACAATGTGCCGGTTCTTGGCATCCCAGTGGCTCTGTAATTCCGCCCTCCGGCCCCCCTCGCCCCGCGCACGGCGCGTAAAAAAAGCCCGCCGGCTTCTAGTGGGGAAAACCGGCGGGCGGGAAGGAGGTAGAGAACTTATTGAACGGTGAATGCCGACCATCCGGCCTGCGATATGGTGCCGGTGGTGCTGGCGGTTTCAACTACAACGTTATAGGCGCCGGCCGCCAGGGTGGTGTCCTGCGGCGTGGTGCCGATAACCGTTGCCGCGGCACCGGCGGCGGATTGATCGCCGAGGTTCACGGGGCTGTTGATGCAGTTGGTTCCGGCGGCGCATTTAAGGCCCCACTTGATGGTGGTTGAACCGGCCGCCGTCACATACACTTTATAGGCAGCCGAAGCGGGAACCCAGGTAAAGGTCGGTATGGTGGTGGAGGTAATGGTGGCCGGAGCCGCGCTGACGGTAAACGCCACCGTATAAACGGCGGTCTGCCCGCCGGTAGTGGTGGTGGTGGAAGTTGCCGTAGACGTGGTGGTGCTGGTGGTATTGGAGGTGTTGGTCGTGATGTTCAGCTCGCCAGTATTATTGTTGCTGGTCTCCGCTTGGGATGTTTCATTGGTCGATGTCGCCTCGACCTCATTATTCCCGCCGCCGTCGCCGCCATTGCCGCCGCCATCCCCCGCATTATTGGATGCCGCAGACCCGCATGC
>JAKAGL010000224.1 GCA_021815535.1 bacterium | reverse complement strand
CATTATCCTTGCGTATGCCCACCCACGATCCTGTCGCACAGGCCTTTGGGTACAAGCACGAAGCCTTCGCCATCCTTGGTAGTTTTCCCCTGGCAAGAGTTTTTGGCGGTCTTGCAGTCATTCTTGCCTGCCTTGGCGATGCCATAACATTTTTCCATGCTGCCTGCCGCCATATGATCGGCTGCAAATGCGGGACCTGCCGTTCTTCTGATCCACACGACAACCGCACGCGGTCATCGGTTTTGTTCCGCTGGCATGATGGTTCCGCACTGCGGCAGGTGCTTGTCGATACTTCGACCGATCTCAGGTTTCAGGCGCTGCGCGAAGGTTTGAATCGAATTGACACGGTATTGTTTACGCACTCCCATGCCGATCATGTGCACGGGCTGGATGAGTTGCGCAGTTTCAATTTTATCCAGAAAACCTCTATTCCCTGTTACGGCAACGCTGAAACGCTGGAAAAGATAAGAACCCGTTTCGATTACATTTTTGACCAGCATGCATATGAGGGGGGGGGATTGCCAAAGCTGACTCTTCATCCCGTTGAGGACGATTTTGAGCTATTTGGGATGAAAGTCACGGTGTTGCCCGTTCGGCATGGGCCGGCGCGCGTTTTTGGCTACCGCATCGGCCCAATTGCGTATGTAACCGATTGCAATGACATCCCGGAGGATACGATGCTGAAAATACGCGGAGCCCGTATTTTCGTGGTGGGGGCAACCCAGCGCAGAACACATCCGACCCATTTTAGCCTTGGCCAGGCAATTGAAGCTGTCAGGAGTTCCGGCGTGCCAAAGGCGTTCATTACCCATATTAATCATGACCTCAAACACCGCGAAACAACCGCCGAGCTTCCGTCGGGCGTAACGATGGCCCATGATGGGCTGTTGTTGGATGAGACGTTGTAGGCGCCGATCATGATGCCATTCCCCCTTATTTGTCTTGTGGCTCCTTTCGGGCTTTATTTTCTTCCTTATAAGTGGGTTTTGGCTGGAACCGGAGCATTTACCATTGCTGCCGCGATGCCGGTGATGTTTTCAAAAAATTCCGGGGATGCCCAGCAGAAATTATTCATATTCGCGGCGGCTTTTTTTGCCGCGCTCGCAATAAACCACCATCATCCCATGCTGGCATATTCCGCGTTGTCGTTATGGGGCATTAGGCAGATATTTAAACTCCGTGGATTGCCGATGGAATTGAGGCGTGTGCGGCTGGCGGTGACGTGGTTTGCCGCTTTTGCGCCTTTGGCATTGACCATATTATTTGGGGAGATCGGTTTCTTCAAAGCGGTGTTAGCCGCTTTGGCAATGACGGCGGTTGCCGGCATCATCGCGGATCGCATTGCGCGGAACTCCCGGGGAATGACAGTGGAAGCGTCTGCGGCGGCCTTTTTGGCGGTTTTATTCACCTTTCGATTAGAAAATCTTGCTTTCCTGAACAGCCCGTTATTGGGTGTTGTTTATGGCGCATTGTGCGGCGTACTTATTTTTCGGTTCGGCCTGCTTGAGCGGCTTGCCGCCTGGGTTCTTGCGTTTTGCGGTACTGTTATATTTATTGCAGGGGGGCGTGAGCTGTTCTTGTTTTATCTATTCTTTTTTGCGGTTTTCGAGATGGGCAAGCGGTTGCCGTACCGGCGTTCGGAAGGGGCTACTTCCTCGCATTGGATCCAACGCGCGTTTATTGCCGCTTCTTTGGGAGGGGGCTTCTTAGCTTTTCTTTCGGCCGGCGCATCTGATCCTTTTCCATTTTATTTTGCCATCGCCGGGACATTTTCCGCTGCGGTTTTTAGCGCATGGGTGGGATGGGAGGAATATACGCTTCGGCGGCTTCTGCTCGGATTTTGGGGATCGGCCCTTCTGGCCGCATGTGGATGGGTATCTTCGACGTATCCTGCCGGAGCGGCGCCATTGGTGATGGCCGTCGGTTTTGCCGCCGTTGGAGCACATTATGCGCGCGGGGTTCTCGCTTCTCCTGAAAAGGATCAGGTGTGGCTTGAATACGCGTTTGGTGCGCTATCGGGCATGTTTCTTTTCAAGGAGTTCGTGGGGTATCTTAATTAATTGTATATGTATCCCTCTGGTAAAAGATGGTATAAAAGAAAAGTGCCACGAGAAGATTTGAATGGCATTTGCCAGCGGACAGAATGTCGAGGGCCGTGATATACGGGATAGGTATTTATTTTCGGAGGTAGAGTGAAACAGCGCATTTTTATTTTACTCATCTTGTTCATTGCTGCTTTTGGTTCTCCTTCAGCCAGCGCGCTCACCCTTCTTCAGGAAAACCTGATCGATGTTCCTAACCGCTTTGCGGTATCTATCGCCGATTTTGCCGCAGACGGCGAGTTTACCCCGCAATCCGTAAGAAACCTGGTGGAAAAACAACTGGTCACCGCCGGCTTTAAGTTGGTATCGGAAGAGAGTGCGCCGCCGCTGGCGACGGTTCAGGTGACGATCGTGCGCCGCGATGACCCCGCCGAGGGGAAAGTGTATATGCTGGATCTAAATGTATTCAATGTCTCGGTCATCAACACGGTGTACCGCCTGCGGAAAGGGACTGTTTGGATGGTTGGCTCTGAAAAAGTAATAGCCGGAAATGACTTTCCGAAGAATGTGGAGGGGAGGTTAAGCCAAATGGTACGTTATCTGGTGCAAGACTACTTCACCGCCAATCCAAACCAGAGCGGGAAGCAGTGAAGGAAACCGCCGGGCTTGGCTAGTGCTAAGCCGCAGTAAGTTCCCTCAGCCGTTCTTTACAATATCCTCGATTATCTTATTGGCGATTTTATCACTGCTTACATAGTACGTGCCATTGTCGACCTTTTTCTTCAATTCGGCGACTTTTTCGGCGCGAACATTGGGGCTTTTTTTGATCTGGTCATGAATTTTGGCTACTTCCTTGCCAAGGTCGGAAACGAGTATCTTCTCGCTGGCTCCCTGTGCCCCTTGCGGTGTAGAAGCCGCTTCTTTGGCTTGAGCGGCATTGCTGGCGTAAGCGGCTTTGCCTTTTTCAGCCGATTTTCCGGTGTTGCCTAACCGGTCTTTCTTTAAGTTGTTATTATCGGATCCCGAGACTTTCATGGTCAGCCACCTCCAATCGTTATTGCGTCCGTTCAATTCTTCCTGGCAGGCTGTTCACCCCTGCCGGGAAAAGAACTCCTTACAGTTCTCCGATAGCTTCATCGGCATTGTACCAGAAAACTTTAGGGGGGTGTTTTTTAGGTTGAATCGTAACGTGTTGATAATAAAGGTCACAATGATGCGTCAAAATTATTCGGTTACCTTTATCTTCTATTACTTTTCGGTTCGCTTAGTTGAAACTTAATGGGGAATAATTTACCGGTTGTTCTGGGTAATAATAAATTTGTGGGCGGCGGTGTTTCTACGCGAAAAAACATACCTTGAATTGAGGTTCATGTCGATTCGCCGGTTTCCTGCAAGGTCTATAAGGGTCATCTTCGGGTTGCCGCTTATCGTCTTCCACGTAAGTGTTACCTGATGGCTTTCGCCGCCCCGCACAACGGTGATCCAGCTATTTGCGGCGTCGCGCCGGATATCGGAACTTCTCCTGATGCCAGTTTCGTTTTTTCGGACGAAGTAGACGGAAAGATGTTGGGGCCATGCAGGAGGCTCGGCGGTGCTGAAAAAATCATGCATGGCATTCGGTGCAGGCATGATACCGAGATAGTTGTCTGTATCGTGGTAAGAGCCGTCAGATGCGGAAAGTCTTATCAGCCACCCACCCCCGTTAGTTTGATTGGGGACGGCAACCGGTGAGTCTTCCTCAAGAATTTTCGGCTGAGCCGGAGTGGGGGGGATCACCAGGTCCAAGTCGCTGTCATGCGCGTTAAATACGAGATAGCCGTGGAATGGAAGCAGTGTATCGGCCTTTTTATAGCCGCCACCGGCAAAATCCCAAACTGCGGGGCCGAGGTACGGGGCCATTTCGGGATTATGGGCCAGGACCTCCTTCCAGTCGACTGGATAAAGAAAAGGCGAACCGATCAGGTTCCATCCGCTGTTAAGGCGGATGTGAAATGGCGAAACGCCATCGGCCGTTTTGCCGGAAAGGAAAAGGTCGGTTCTGTCCGCGGCGATGAACCAGTAAGCTTTGCCCGGTTTGATATCGGTAATGGCGGTAAACTCCTTGTACTCTCCATGTTCCATGGAAAATATCCGCCACCGTCTGCCGTCG
>JAKAGL010000018.1 GCA_021815535.1 bacterium | reverse complement strand
GATCTAGAAAAAACCCCGCGCGCGTCCGATTGCTACCGGTTTGTGCTGACCAATCACGCCGTGAACGTCTGCATCGCCGGGCCAAAGAACATGGCCGAGGCGGAAGAGGCCTTGGCGTCGCTTGACCGCGGCCCGATGCAATCGGATGAAATGGAGTGGATGCGCCGCATCGGCGATCACCTGAGGGTGAAGTAGAATTCTTCTTTGTTATCATACCGGGATTCATCCGGGGTCCAGGCACATTATCAAAGCTTACCGGTTTCTCTCGTTGGGACGGATACTCCTGTCCGTCATAGGCCCATCGGGCCGATATAGCGAAGCTTTGACAATATTTGCAGGTGCCGTACCAGCCAAAAATCAACCGCGTAAAATGGAATAGAGAGGGAAACCAGCCTATTTCCATCTTTAAATAATTGGTCTTCTCGGAAGTTGCCCCAACTTGACAGGTATTATCCCCTCGCTTAGCATTTCCTTTATTGAGAATGGTTTTTCCCCCAGATTCCAGGGGTTACGTTGGGGGAACATTCTTTTTTAGGAGGGGTGGTAAACGGAGAGCATCATGGCACAGCCGGGTCGTTTTGTAATAAAGCTATCCTTAAGAAATTATGCATCAACAGCTGGCAGATGCAATGCCAGGCCAAAATAGGGAGGAAGGGATATGAAGAGGGCTCTGTTTTCCATTCTGCTGGTTCTTTCACCATTTTGTACCCATGCGCGTGCCACCGATAAACTGTTACTGAAAAGTCTGAACGCCGCCATCGTCAACCCCATTATTACCGCGGGGGGCAAGGAGGTCATCGCTACTGACAATGGGGATATAAACAGCATCGTACTGATAAACGCGGCCGACGAGTCCGTTATCCGCAAATTCCAGTTTTTCAACGATAAAGATCGTACATACCTTTACTCTTTCGCCCTTTCTCCCAACGGGAAATACCTTGCCGCCGCAGGATACACATACCTGAAGATATGGGATACCGCCACGGGTAAAACGGTGAAGGAGTGGAATTTGGGTCCTTGGAAAAAGGACCCCGACGACATGTCGAACGACGAGTATCACATGGCTGATGCGGTGAGGTTCTCCGCTGACGGTTCGCTGATCGCCTACGGCACCACCGATGTGGAACCGGAAGGGACGTTTTCCTCAAAACGGCGTGACCACGCCGTTGTCATACGCAAGACCAGCGATTGGTCGGAAGTCCGCACTTTCAAGGACGTGTGGGCACAAGCCACCGGGTTTTCTCCGGACAATAGTTATATCTCCATAAGCGCCATCACCGGAAACACCGTCCGAAGTTCCACGGTCAGGGTTTTCCAGGTGAAGGACGGCAAGGAACTGGATTCTCCCGCTACGGATTTTGATATCGCCTTTAGCGCGTTTTCCTTCGACCCGCGCATGCTTGTTGTTACGCAAAAGAACCTGAAGAATATGGCGTCCCGTTGGAATATTGGAGATGCTTGGTGGGCGGCCGGCGCGATGCGTTTCCCGCCTCCGACGGTTTTTGAGCCATACGCTTACGCGATCACGCCCGATGGAAAATATCTGGCGGTGGGAGGAAGATGGCAATTAAATCCCAAAACCACCCAGATATTGGTTTACAAGGTATCCTCGGCCCAGCTTGCCGGCGCGTTCGATGACGGGGCCGAAAGTTCCCACAGTTATCTCTCCGTCTCGCCCGATGGCGGCACATTGCTCTCCGCCGACTCTTATGGCGGGTCGGGGAAACTCTGGAATCTCACGGGCCTGATCGAACAGTCAGAGGCGGAGATCGCCGCGATTTCGGCCGAGATCGCAAAATCCCCCCAATCGCCGGAAGGCTATAAGCGGCGCGGCGTCGCCCACCTCAATCGGCATGAGCTTAAAGAGGCCATCGGCGACTTCACTACCGCCATCGGCATGGCCCCGAAGGACGCCGAACTGTACAATTACCGCGCGTTGGCCAACGACGAAATGGGCGACAGCACGGCGGCAATAGCCGATTACACGAAGTTCATGGAAATGGGGGGCGAGTCTACCGCCGTTCTCAAGCTGAGGGCGCTGGCGAAGGAGGCGAAGGGGGATCACGAGGGGGCCATGCAGGACCTGGATAAGGTGATCAAACTATCTCCCCACGATGCGCTGGCATTTCAGTTGCGCGGCAAGCTGGCCATGGATCACAAGGATTACCAGATGGCGGTAACCGAATTTACCCAGGCCATCGCCGCCGCGCCGAAGGAGTCTGAAAACTATGTTAAACGCGGCGATGCCTTTGTATGGGCATCGGATGACTGCACCTCCGCGATAAAGGATTATACCAAGGCCATAGAGCTGGATCCCTTGCACGCCCGCGCCTACAAGAACCGCAACTATTGCCAAGCGGTGGCAGGCGAATTTCAGAAAGCGTTGGCCGACACCAACAAAGCCATCGAGATCGGCATCAGAACCAACAATCTCGACCCCGATGCCTACTTCCGCAGGGGCGCCGTATACATGGATCTTAAGAAATACGATGACGCGCACAAGGATTTTGAGCAGGCTAACCTTTTGGGCGCGAAACCGCGTTCTCTTTATACCCTCGCCCGTATCGACCTTGAAAAATACAATGACATGACGTTGGGTATCGTTGTCCAGGAATTCGAGGAAGTGGTGCGCCGCGACCCCCAAAATGCTGAATACAAGGAATGGCTGGAAAAAGCCCGCGCCAAATACGACGCTTACGAACAAGGCGAGGTCAACAAGATCATGGCGGCTCGGCAAGTCGAGATGGAACAGAAGATGAGCATCTACCGCAGCATAGGCGACGTGAGCAAGGCAATCCTGGCCTGGGCCAATGCGGGCGGCGGCGGGGGTGGCGGGTACAGCGGCTATTCCGGCGGTTCTTCGAGCGGCGGTTCGTCATTTTCCGGCGGAAACTCGGGGCCGGATTACGCCGCGCAAAACCAGGAGCGCAACCGTCTGGAGCAGGACCGCGCCAACCGGCAGCAGATCGAGAACCGGTTGTGGAATATGAACAATCCTTATAACAGGCGCTGATCCCGCGGCGGCATGGCGGGGGCGAAACCGCTCCCGGCCGATGCAATCGGATGAAATGGCCTGGATGCGCCGCATCGGCGACCATTTGCGCGTGAAGTAGAATTTTTCCCGGATGTAATTTTCCGGCTATGTGCGACAGCATGTCGCACGATCGGCCTTGCGGGCCGATGACGGACAAGAGTGTCCGTCCCACCGAGGGAAACCGGAGAGCTTTGATGATGTGTCTGGACTCCGGGTCAAGCCCGGCATGACAAAGGTCGGCCGCCCATTCCTCATTTTCAAAAGGTTAGTGGGTTGGCGCCATTGCGCCAAATCGGCGGCAGGAGTGCCGCCGCTACCGAGGGAGGCCATGCGGGTCAACTGAGCGGCAGGATTGCCAGACTGCCGGGCATGTTCACCGGGTTTCGTAGGGGCAGGCTTCAAACCTGCCCGTTCATAAGGGCGCACAGGGATGTGATGCCTACCCACAAAGGGGGATGAGGGAAAAATTGCATTTTTTACGCATGGGGAAATGGGGGAATGCGATAACATAAGAGCGGCCTGTCAGCCGGCGTTATCGCGGGAGAGGGAGCAATTTCCCGGCGCGGATAACGCGGGGCAGGTTTTATCGCGGGCGAAACGGATTAACGCCAGGGGAGGCCACAAAGAATGAGCGTTGTGTGCAAGTATCAGTTCCACGACGGCACGACGTGCGCGGAGCCTGCCCACCCCGGTTCCGAACTTTGTTTCTGGCATGAGCCGAAGACGGATAAATCGGGCCCCGAAATAATACGGATGATCGAGGTAAAGCATAAGCGGGGCGATACGCTGGAAGGGGTCATCCTCAACGACGCCCATCTCGAGGGGGTCCGGCTTTCACGCGCAAACCTGCATAACGCGCAGCTCAAATGGTCGAACCTTCGGTGCGCCCATCTGTTTGGCGCGGACCTGACCCACGCCGCACTCTTCAAGACCGTGCTTGATTACGCAAACATGAAAGAGGCAAAGCTGAAAGGCGCCGAGCTGCTGGGCGCGTCGCTGGAAAACACGAAGCTTGATTTCGTCGGTTTCGGCGGCGAAGACGGCTACATGGTGAAGAACGAACTGGAAGGGATAGAGCACGAAAAGCGGGGCGAGATTGAGAAAGCCCAGGCGAAATATTTTGAAGCGGAGGAAATATACCGCGCGATCAAGCTCAACCTGAAAAACAGAGGGATGGGCTTCGAGGCGGGCGAATATTTTTTCAGGGAAATGGTGATGAGCCGCAAGCAGTTTCCCCGGTATTCGTTTAACCGGTTCTGGTCGAAACTCATGAGCATCTCCACCGGCTACGGCGAGAAGCCCCACCGCATCATCGGGTTTTCACTGGCCTATATTGTCATGTGCGCCGTTCTTTTCAGCTTCTTGGGGATACATCATACCTTGGGGGCATATCACCAATATTCGATGGACGCTTCGCTTGCCGAGAATCTGGGGGTGTTTTACGATGCGCTTTATTTCAGCGTGGTGACGTTCACCACGCTGGGCTACGGCGATTACACGCCCTTCGGCATCGGCAAGATGATCGCCGTGCTGGAAGCGTATTCGGGGGCATTCTGCATCGCGCTGTTCAGCATCTCCACCTACAAGAGGTATATGGACAGGTAGCCGCCGCCCTGCCTTTTCCCCATAACAAGAAAAGGGAGGGGCAGGTTTTAAACCTGCCCCTGCATACTTGACAGCCGGGAGTATCAGAGAAGCGGGGCGGTGAACGTGGCGCTGGTTCCTTTGTCCCATCCGTCCCACAGAAAGTCGTTCTCCGCGCCGTCGGCGATGGCGCGCAGGGCATACCGCGTCTGCTCCTCGTAAAATTCGCAGAACGAGCCGGGGGCTTTCATGCCGCCGTTCACTTCGTGCGCTTCGGCGGGGCAGGGGGAGCCGCAGAAATGGCGGATGGCGCACTTGCCGCACGCTTTGATGTCCTCCACCTTGCGCCCGGTCACCTGCGCGAACGGCTCGCTGTTCAGCGCGGCTTCAACGCCGTCCTTGAAAAGGTTGCCGCCGTTGAACCGCTCCAATCCCACGAATTCGCTGCACGGGAACAGGTCGCCGTTCGCCGCCAGCGCAAAAAAGGCGCGCCCGCCGCCGCACGGGGAGATGTCGCACATCAGCCGCCGGGCGGTGGGGGCCAGGATGCTTATCAGGATGTTGGCGAAGTTCGCCACCACCAGCTTGCGCCCGGTCTTTTTGTACAGCTCGCGCGAGCGGTCGAGTGCCGCGAGGAAGTGCTTCACCGAGGGGGCGTCGGCCGGTTTCACCGCCAGCGAGGGGGGCAGGGTGCAGCGGACGATGTTCAGCAGGCAGGCGGGAACGCCGCGCGCGTGAAGGTAATCGACCATCTTCGGCAGGTGGCGCATGTTCTCGCTGGTGATGGTGCAGATGACGCTGAAGCCGTGATAGCCGCGCAGTTTTCCGATGGTTTCTTCGACTTTCGCAAAAACCCCCTGGCCGGCCCAGTTGGCGCGGGTCTTGCCGGCGATGGCGGCGGTGTGGCCGTCCAGCGAAAGCCCGATGCTGACGTCGCGCGCCGTGAGGAACTCGATGGCTTCGTCATCCAGCAGGGTGGCGTTGGTCTGTATGCCGAACTGAAAATCGTTCTTGTACTTTTCGATGCCGCGGAAAACCGCCTCGCGGTTGAGCATCGGCTCGGCGCCGTGGAAGACGATCTGCGGCAGGCGGCCTTTGGGCATGGTCTTGCGGAAATGCGCTTTCAGTTTCGCCAGCGCGGCGAACAGCTCCTTCTCCGTCATGTGGCGGCCGTTCTTGCGCATATCCCCCGGTATGTAGCAGTAGGTGCAGTTCAGGTTGCACTGCTCGGTGGGGTTGAAATAAACGGCGCTCGGCTTCAGCTCGAAACGGAGCATCCGCATCTCGGCGGCGAACTGTTTGTTCTTTTTCCGGTAGGCCGCCAGGAAGCGGGGGTCGGCGATGATATCGGCCAGTTTCTCTTTTTTCACCAGCGACCAGAAGGCGGTATCCGGATCGATGAGGCCGATGTGCGTTTTGTGGCCGATGTCGATGGGGACGAGGGACGGGCCGTTGCCGCTGTTGAAATAGAGGCCCCGCGAGGGGGCCTCCGCCAGCGCGGCCGTTTTGCGCGGCGCGGCCATCACTTGGCCTTTTTGGTGGCCGTGAGGATGTAGTGCGAAAGGCCGGTGCCCTTCGGATCGCAGCTCTTGCGGCTGGCGATGACGTCTTTGGCGGCGGCAGCGGTTTTCTTTTTCATGATCGGTTCCTTTCAAAAAAAGGCCAAAAAAAAAGGGTTCCGACAAGTTCCCCATGGAACTCATCGAAACCCTTTACCATACGGATTCCGCGCCCAACATTGATCACGGCAGGCCTTCTGGCTTTCGGATCGTCCGCCCGGTTGCGGCCTTCCCGCCAGGGTGTGCCCCGGCAGTGACCGGCCGCTTCGTCGTCAAAGCGGCCCGTGCAACCTCGCGTCCCCGATTACAGCGGCGGGACCGCCACGGATTCTCACCGTGTTTCGAGATGCTGAGATCTATTGGCTATTCGGGGGGGGACTATATCTCCGCAGTTGACGTTCTGTCAACGTTGAAAAATGAAAAATGTGAGGCGGGCAAAAAAATAAGTATACTGGTGGAATTGTGAAAGATGTCATTCGAAGGGTACGGTGAACCTTTTTGCCATCCTTTACGTCCAATTGTATCCTGAAATATAATCGGAGGAATACCGTGAAACCGATGCATCAAAGCCGCCCCGTTCACTTGTTGCGCCATGCGGGGCTGGGGATACTTGTGGCTGCGGCGTTGGCGGCCTGTTCAAAAGGCGGGCCTGAGATGTCGCAGAAAAGGCAGATGCCCCCCGCAAACGTCAAGGTGGCGGTTGCCGTGAAGAAAGACGTCCCCTTGCAGGTCGAGGTGGTGGGCACCGTGGAGGCGTATGCCACCGTATCGGTTACGGCCCAGATCAACGGCCAGATCGAGAAGATACATTTCAAGGAAGGCGATTTTGTGGCGAAGGGGAGCCTGCTGGTGACCCTGGACCCGCGCCCCTTCAAGGCGGCATTGGCGCAGGCGGAAGCGGCGCAGGCGCGCGACACCGCCCAGTTGGAGAACGCCCGGCGCGATGCGGAGCGGAACGAATCGCTGGCCCGCGAGGGGGTTGTTCCCCGGCAACAGGCGGATCAGACCACCACGGCGGCCGATGCGCTTGCCGCGGTAGTGGCGGCGGACAAGGCGGCGGTGGAGAATGCCCGGCTGAACCTCGCCTATTGCTACATTCATTCACCCATCGACGGCAAAACCGGCGCGGTGCAGCTGAATGAAGGGAACCTCATCAAAGCCAACGATAAAAGCATCGTCACTATCTACCAGGTAAAGCCGATCTACGTGTCATTCATGGTGCCGCAGGCGCAGTTGGCGGCGATCCGCGAACACATGGCCGCCGGCCGGCTGAAAGTGACCGCCACGCCCGAAGGGGTTCGCGGCGCGGAGGGAACATTGGTATTCATCGATAACGGCATCGATCCCGCCACCGGAACGATCCGGCTGAAAGCGGCGTTCAACAACGGCGGCGGGCGTTTGGTCCCCGGACAGTTTGTGAACGTATCGATGGTGCTGACAACGGAAAAAGACGCATTAACCATTCCCTCTCACGCGGTTATGAACGGGCAAAAAGGGGAATTTGTGTTTTTGGTGAAAAACGGACTGGTGGAAATGCGCCTTGTCACCATCCGCCGCGCGTTCGGCGACGATGTGCTGATTGAAAAGGGCCTCGAGGCGGGAGACACCGTTGTGACAGACGGCCAGATACAGGCAGTGCCCGGCGGACCCGTGAAGGTGACGGAGAGCGGAGAGAAGGCGAAGGAAGAGCGGCAATGAACATTTCCGGGCTATTCATACGCCGCCCGGTGATGACCACGCTCGTCATGGCGGCCATCCTGCTGTTCGGCATCATTGCGTACAAAAAACTGCCGGTCAGCGATCTCCCCAATGTGGACTTTCCCACCATCCAGGTGAGCGCCAACCTGCCCGGCGCCAGCCCCGAAACGATGGCCTCCGCCGTGGCCACGCCGCTGGAGCGGCAGTTCTCCACCATCGCGGGAGTCGATTCGATGACCTCTTCCAACACGCAGGGGATAACCTCGATCACCCTGCAGTTCAATCTTGACCGGGATATCGATGCCGCCGCGCAGGACGTGCAGGCGATGATCGCCAAATCGGCGAAGAACCTCCCGCCCGATATGCCCATTCCCCCTTCGTACCAGAAAGTGAATCCGGCCGATTCGCCGGTCATTTATATCGCGCTCAGTTCCCCCGTTCTGCCGCTCTCCCGCGTCAACGAATATGCCGATACCCTGATCGGGCAGCGCATCTCGATGATCAGCGGCGTGGCGCAGGTGCAGATTTACGGCTCGCAGAAATATGCGGTCCGGGTGCAGTTGAACCCGGACCGGCTGGGCTCGCTCGGCCTGGGGCTGGACGAAGTATCCCGGGCGGTGGATCAAGGCAACGTGAATCTTCCGTCGGGGACCATCAACGGCGCCAAGCGGGCCTTCACCATCCAGACCGAGGGACGGCTTCTCAACGCCGCCGCGTTCCGTCCCCTTATCGTTGCCTACCGCAACGGGCGGCCGGTGCGGCTGGAGCAGTTGGGCAACGTGATCGACAGCGTTGAGAACGACAAGTTGGCAAGCTGGTATACCGGCACGCGGGCCATTGTTTTGGCGGTGCAACGCCAGCCGGGCACCAACACCATCGAGGTGGTGGACGCGGTGAAGGACCTGCTGCCGAAATTCCGTTCGCAGATCCCGGCGTCGGTGAAGCTTGATGTTATTTACGACCGTTCCGAATCGATCCGCAAATCGGTGGCGGATGTGAAATTCACCCTCGGCCTCACCATCGCGCTGGTGGTCATGGTCATTTTCCTGTTCCTCAAAAACATCTCTTCCACCATCATCCCCAGCCTCGCGCTGCCGATGTCCATCGTCGGCACCTTCACCTTCCTCTACCTCCTGGGTTACAGCATCGACAATTTTTCGCTCATGGCGCTCACGCTTTCGGTCGGCTTCGTGGTGGACGACGCCATCGTTATGCTCGAGAACATTGTCCGGCACATGGAGCAGGGAGAAACGCCGTTCGAAGCGGCGCTGAAAGGCTCGCGCGAGATCGGTTTCACCATCCTGTCGATGACGCTGTCGCTGGTGGCGGTATTCATCCCGGTGTTCTTCATGGGGGGCATACTGGGCCGCCTGCTGCATGAATTCTCCATCACCATCGTGATGGCCATTCTCGTATCGGGGGTGATCTCGCTTACCCTTACGCCGATGCTGTGCAGCCGGTTCCTGCGCCACGAAGGGGCGGAAAAGCACGGCAGGCTTTACTGGTGGCTGGAGAACGGGTTCAACCATATGCGGGACGTGTATGAACGGAGCCTGAAGTTCGTATTGCGCCACATGCTGTCGGCGGCGGTCATCTCGGTGCTTATCCTTGTGATCACCGTGGTTCTGTTCGCTAAGATGCCGGGCGGCTTCCTGCCGAACGAGGATACCGGCCAGCTGTTCGCTTTCACCGAGGCGCGGCAGGGCATCGCGTTCGCCGATATGATGGAGCATCAGAAGAAGCTTGCGGATATCGTAAAGGCCGACCCGAACGTGGAAGGCTTCATGTCGGCCATCGGCGCGGGCGGGCCGAACTCGGCGATGAACACGGGCCGCATGTTCATGCGGCTGAAATCGTTCCCCGAGCGGAAACTGAGCGCCGAGGAAGTGGTGCAGGAACTGCGCCAGAAACTGTCGAAGGTGCCCGGCATACGGGCGTTCCTGCAAGTGCCGCCCCCCATCCGGATCGGGGGAAGCCTCACCAAGAGCCAATACCAGTTCACGCTGCAAGGGCCAGACATGAACGAACTGTATGCCGCGTCCGCGGAACTGGAGAAGAAAATGCGTTCGATCCCCCAGTTGCAGGATGTGGCCACCGATCTCCAGATCGTCAACCCGCAGATCAATGTGGCGCTCAAGCGCGACGAAGCCGCCTCGTTGGGCATCACCGCCGCGCAGATAGAGGATGCGCTGTACTCGGCGTACGGCTCCCGGCAGGTATCCACCATCTATGCGGCGGATAACCAGTACCAGGTCATTATGGAACTGGAGCCGGAGCATCAGCGCGATCCGGCGGCCCTTTCGGCCCTATATGTGCGCGCCGCTTCCGGCAGCCTGGTGCCGCTGGGCGAAGTGGCCAACATCACGCTGGGGGCCGGGCCGCTCTCCGTCAACCACCTCGGGCAGTTTCCGGCGGTCACGCTGTCGTTCAACCTGAAGCCGGGCGTATCCCTCAGCGAAGCGGTATCGCAGGTCGAAGAGGCGGCGCGGACGACGCTTCCCGCAAACATCACCACCGGGTTCCAGGGCTCGGCGCAGGCGTTCCAATCCTCGTTCAAGGGGATGTGGGTCATGATACTGATGGCCATCCTGGTGATCTACATCGTGCTGGGAATCCTCTATGAAAGCTTCATCCATCCGCTGACAATTCTTTCGGGCCTGCCATCGGCGGGGCTGGGGGCGGTGTTGACGTTGATGCTGTTCCACAAAGAGCTGAACATCTACTCGCTGGTGGGGGTCATCATGCTGGTGGGCATCGTGAAGAAGAATGCGATCATGATGATCGATTTCGCGCTGGAGGAACAGAAGAAGGAGGGCGCCACGCCGCTGGATGCGATCTGCCGGGGGGCGATCATCCGCTTCCGCCCGATCATGATGACGACCATGGCGGCCCTCATGGGAACGCTGCCGATAGCGCTGGGGATGGGGGCGGGGGCCGAATCGCGCCGTCCGCTTGGCATGGCGGTGGTGGGCGGCCTGCTTTTCTCGCAGTTGCTGACGCTCTACATCACGCCGGTGGTGTATGTGTATCTCGAAAAACTCCAGGCGGTCTTCAAGCGGCGCTTCGCCGCGTGAGCGCCGCCTCTCCCTCCTGGTAGAGGCGACACTCGTGTCGCCTGGATATGTCGGCGGCATAAGTGCCGCCGCTACCGGGAATCCCGGTGGGACGGACACTCATGTCCGTCATCGGCCCGGCGGGCCGATCCTCTGTCATCCCGGCCTTGAGCCGGGATCCAGGCATAACGGGGCAATTCGGCGGGTATATGCCTTCGGCAGTCGCATCGGCCTGTTGCGGCAGACCCCTTCAGACACTGTGGCCCCACCCGGGAAAAATGCGCGCGGCTTAGGCGGGGGTGTCGGGCCGCGAGATGGTTTCTGATGTTTCGTCGTATGAGAAGAGATTGCCGTAGCGCCCCCATCGAATGAGATTATCGAACAACGGTTCGTAATTCTCGAACGGCATGTGCATGACGATGATCTCCTGCACCAGCTCCTTGCTGATCGCCTGTTCCGGGTGTTTATCGATAAGGTCTTTGATGGTGCGGAAGAGATTCAGCTGGAGCATCTGTCCGCGCCAGACGTTTTTGCGCTCTTCGGGCGAGGCCTTGATGAACATCCTGCCGACGGGGGTCAGCGCCACCAGCCGTTTCGGGGTATCGACCAGATCGAGCATCTCGGCCCCTTTGACGATGGTGATGATCTGGCCGAACTCGCTCCGCGTATCGACGGAGATCTGGAACACGTCGGCCGTGCCGCCGCGGGCATCCAGGTATTCCATCAGGCCGACGATCTCGCCGGCGGAGCAATTCGGCAGCGGCTCGATGAAGCTGGGGGGCATGGCCGGCTCCACCGCCACGTCCGGCATTTCGTGCCCGCTGATGATGTCGTGCAACCGTTCCATCAGGCGCTGGAATTCAGCTGAACGGTAATCGCGCGGGCGCGGCATCTTATTTTCCACCACGGTGCGGACGCGGCCGGGGTGCGCGCCGAGCACGATGATGCGGTCCGCCATGTAGACGACTTCCTTGATGTCGTGGCTCACCATGAGGATGGACTGGGGATTGGCGCCGGCCATCTCCCAGATATCCAGGACTTCCGCGCGGAGACTTTCGGCGGTCAGCGCATCAACCTGGCTGAACGGTTCGTCCATGAAAAGCAGTTCCGGTTTGACGGCGATGGCGCGGGCGATGCCGACGCGCTGTTTCATGCCGCCGGAAAGCTCGCGCGGGTAGGCGTCCTCGAAACCGGTCAGGCCGACCATCCGCACTGTTTCCTGGACTCTGGCATCGATCTCGGCGGCGGGATACCCGGTCGATCTGAGCACTACCTCGATGTTTTCGGATACGGTCATCCACGGATAAAGCGCGAAGCCCTGAAACACGATGGCGGCCCCTTTGTTCAGCCCCGCCAGTTTTTCACCGTGTGTGCGCACCTCGCCGGCGGCCGGCTTGATGAGCCCGGCGAGTATGCGGAGGATGGTCGATTTGCCGCAGCCGGAGGGGCCGAGCAACGCCACCACTTCGCCCGACCGTATCTGCAGGTTGATGTCGTCAAGCACCTTGAGGCGGTTCCCCTCCGGCTTGGGAAACTCGTGGCTGATGCCCACGGCGGCGCAGAGGATCGTTCCGTTATTGTCCTTGTTCATGTATCCGTCATTTTCCCAGCGAATAGCGCTCCTGCGCAAGTCCCGCCAAACGGTCCCACACAACGCGGTTCAGCAGCACCACCACGGCGGCCATTACCATGATGCTGGCGGCGAGGGTGTGAAAATCGCCCCGCTCGGCGGATTGGCTTATCAACGCGCCGATGCCGTCGGTGGCCAACGGCTGTTCGCCATAGTTCACTTTTTCGGCGACGATGCTGGCGTTCCATGCCCCGCCGGCCGCCGTCACCCATCCGGTGACCAGCGCAGGGAAAACGGCGGGCACGTAGAGCGCCGTGAATTGCCGCCAGCCCGAAAGGCGGAAGCTCACCGTTGCCTCCTTGAGGTCGGCGGGCACCGCCGCCGCCGCGCCGATCACGTTAAACAGGATGTACCACTGGCTGCCGAGGAGCATCAGAAGGATGCTTCCCCATCCGAGGGAAAGATGGAGCCAGATGAACAGCGCCACCATTACCGGAAAAAGCATTGGCGCGGGGAACGACGCGGCGATCTGCACCACCGGTTGCAGGAATCTCAGGGCGGCGGCGGAGCGCCCGATCAGGATGCCCGCCGGCAGGGTCCACAGCGTTCCCGCCAGCAGAACGGCAAAAACGCGCAGGAAGGTAAGGAACGCCGAATACCAGACCGTTTTCCAATCGGCCATGCCCAGTTCTCCCACCAGGGCTGCCAGCTGGACCGCCGCGTAACCCAACACGGCGATGACGGCGGCGAAAAGGAATCCGCGGAGGCCGGGCACCAGCCATCGGCCGGCGGCTCCGTTCATGGGCGCAGCGGCGCGGCGCGCCGGCCGTTTCGGCGTGTGCAGCATGATCTGGTGGAGGGCGCTCACCGCGGCCTTCAGCAGTTTCAGCGAGGTGAGCCAGTCCAGGAACCACGACGAATCAGTCTCCGGCTCGCCGCCGCCTTCTTCAAGCCGGTAGCGCCGCACCCATACGGTGAGGGGCCGCCAGAGCAGCTGGTCCAGCGCGACGATGATGGCGATCATGGCCAGCACGGCCCATGTCATGGCGGCGTAGTCGCCTTTGTCCACGGCCACGCTCATGTACGAGCCAAGCCCCGGCAGCCGGTAATCTTTCTTGCCCAGCATGAAGGCTTCGCTGATCATCAGGAAGAACCAGCCGCCCGCCATGCTCATCATGCTGTTCCAGACCAGGCCGGTGGCGGCGGACGGAAGCTCGACCCAGCGGAGTTTCTGCCACCAGTTGAAGCGGAACACCGCGGCGGCATCGCGCTGTTCCGGGGAAAGCGAACGCAGGGAGTGGTAAAAGCCGAAGGTCATGTTCCACGCCTGGCCGGTAAAGATCATGATGATGCAGGCCAGTTCAAGGCCCACGTTGGATCGCGGAAAGAGGGCGATAAGGGCGAGCACCACGCCGGGCATGAAGCCAAGCACCGGTATGCTTTGCAGGATATCGAGGAGCGGCACGAGGACCGAGCCGGCGCGCTCGTCCTTTGCGGCCCAATAGCCGTACAGCAGGGTGAACGCCAGCGAGATGCCGTAGGCGGCGAGGCCGCGGGCCAGCGAGTAGAGAGCGTATTTGGGCAAGGCCCACGGCGAGAGGTCGATGTCGAATGCGGGGCGGAGGTTTGCCGTGATCTGTTTTTCAAAACCGGCAAGGCCGTAGAAAAGGCCCGCCACGCAGAGGATGAATACGGCGTCGGGCCAGTAGGCGGTGAGCGGCCTCAGCCGGAACCGCCCCGTCACGCCCCACTGCATCCACTCCATGCTCTCCGCTCCAGTTTTATGTTCCGCGCCGTGCGGGCGTGGGATTATAGCGTATTGGGATTGATGAGATGGGCCGGCGTTTCGGCCTCTGCCTCCGAGGCGTCTTTTTCGGCTTTGTCGAGAAGCTCCATGAGACGCGTGATCTCCGCTTCGGCTCCGGGATCGGGCTTGCTGGCGGCGTTCCGTTCCTGATGGTAGTTATGGGCCAGTTGCAGCAGGGTAAGAACCGAAAGGCCGAGATAATCGGAGGATCCGGTGGCGGCGGCGATCTCTTTCATCTGCTTGTCGCAATATTTCGCCAGCGTGCGGGTATACTCCTCGCTGAAGGGGCTTTGAATGCGGTATTCACGCCCGTGCAGCGTGATGGTCACGTTTTTGGCGTCCATGTCAATCCCGGTAGAATTTTTCGAGGCGGGTGGCCATTTTTTCGACCTTTTCCTTGATGGCTTTCCGTTCCCCCTTCATTTTTTCAACCTGCCGGGTAAGTTCCAGGACGTTGGCCCCCTCGGCGCTGGAGGCGCCGGGGAGAGAGAGATTTTTGATTTTCACTTCGGCGCCCGCCAGCAGGCGTTTCAGGCGGGCATTTTCGCGGCGGCAGACGACATATTCCCGCGAGAGGCGCTCCACTTTTGCGGCCAGTTCTTTCAGTTTTGATTCCGGCATTACATCCTCAATTCCGCGCCGTGCCGTTCGCCCACCCGTTTCAGGATCGCGGCCATGAGCGCGTCGGCATCCTTATCGGTGAGGGTCTGTTCGGGTTTCTGGAAGAAAAGCCGGAAGGCCAGGCTTTTCTTTCCCGCCTGCACCTGTGCTCCCTGATAGAGATCGAACAGGCGGCAGTGGCGTATCAACGCGCGGTCAGTGTCCAGAATGGTTTCCACGATATTTCCCGCCTCAGTCCGTTCATCAACCAGCAGCGCCAGGTCGCGTTTGATGCCGGGGAACCGCGGCAACGGCTCCACCGGGGCATACCCCTTGTACCCGGATTGTATCAGAGCATCCGTGGAGAATTCAAAACAAACCATCGGTGTTTCAATATCGAATTGCTGTAACGCCAGCGGGTGTATCTGCCCCATCACGCCGACGGCGGCGTTATTCACGCGGATTTCCGCCTGCCGGTGCGTATAGAGATGCGGGCGGCGGGCGTCATCGGCGGGGCGGGTGAAAGACGCCTCCGTGCCGGTGAGGGCTTTGATCACTTTTTGCAAGATGCCCTTGAGGCGGTGGAAACCGCGCGGGATGCCGGTTCCCAGGATCTCCTCCGTTCCCAGCGTCATGAGCGCGGCGCAATGGAATTCCTCGCGCACGTCATTGCCCTCGCGGGAGAAGACCGTGCCGTTCTCGAAAAGCGAGAGCGTATCTTCCCCCCGCCGGATGTTGAAAGCCACGGCCTCCATAAGGCCGGGGAGAAGCGCCGTGCGCAGTTCGCACAGGTCGGCGTTGATGCGGTTTTCCATCGGCACCGGTTCTTTGTCCGAAAGGGAGAGGGCGGTGCGCCATGCCGGGTTGATGAACGAGTAATTCAGGGTTTCATAAAATCCGGCTGCGGCCAGCAGGCCGGCCAAGCGGCTGCGGGCGCGGTAGGTGCCCCCTTCCGCCGTATCATGCTGCGCCAGCCGCGGCGCGGTGGCGGGAATGTTGGCATAGCCGTGGAGACGCGCCACCTCTTCGATGAGGTCGGTCTCGATCTTGATGTCGTGCCGCCATGAGGGGGCGGTGACGCTGAAGAGGCCTTCTCCTTCCATTTTGCACTCGAACCCGAGTGAATTGAGATACCCGGCTATCCGCTGGCTGTCGAGGACGAGGCCGAGGGTGTTGTTCACTTTCGCGGTGCGCAGGCGGATGGCGGGAGGCCTGGTCTGCACCGGATATACGTCGATAAAGCCGCCGGTTTTTCCGCCGGTGGACGCTGCGATCATCTGCGCGGCCAGCCTGCCGGCCAGCGGCACTTCCCCCGGATCGACGCCCCGCTCGAAGCGGTAGGACGATTCAGTGGACACCCCCAGCGTTTTGGCGGTCTTGCGTACGCAGACCGGGTCAAAATAGGCCGCTTCCAGGATGATGTCGGTGGTATCCGGCTTCACCTCGCTGTTGAGTCCGCCCATCACGCCGGCCAGCGCCACGCCGCGGTTGGCGTCGGCGATGAGCAGTGACGCGGCGGAAAGCCCGTGCACTTTACCGTCCAGCGTGGTGAACCGTTCATCCGCGTGCGCGTTGCGCACGGTGATCCGGTCTCCCTGCAGATCGCGCCGGTCAAAGGCGTGGAGCGGGTGCCCGGTTTCGAGCATGATGTAGTTGGTGGCGTCCACCACGTTGTTGATCGGGCGTACGCCGGCGGCGAAGAGGCGGCGGCGCACTTTGATGTGCGAGGGGCCTACCGTCACGCCGCGGATTTCGCGGGCCGTATAGCGGGGACAGCCCTCGTTGTTCTCCACGTACACGCTGAAGCCCTCGATGGTTGTTCCCCATTCCGCCATCGGATCGGGGAGCTTCAGCTTTCCGCCGGAGATGGCGGCCACCTCGCGGGCGATACCCCACACGCTGAGGCAGTCGCCGCGGTTGGGGGTGATGTCGACTTCCATGATCACGTCTTCCAGCTCGAACAGGTTGGCCAGATGCGAGCCGAGGGAACCGCGCTGTTCCAGCACCATGATGCCGCTTGCATCGGCGCTGATGCCCAGTTCCGCTTCCGAGCAGATCATCCCGGACGACTCAACGCCGCGGAGCTTCCGTTTTTCAATGACCATGCCGTTGGGGAGTTTCGCCCCGATCAGCGCCACCGCCACGCGCTGGTCAAGCGCCACGTTCGGCGCGCCGCAGACGATCTGGAGCGTGGTGCCGTTGACGTCCACCTCGGTGATGCGGATGTTGTCGGCGTCCGGATGCGGCGAGACGGAGAGCACCCGGCCGACGACCACGTTATCGTACGCGCCGCGCAGATCCTGCACGATGTTTGTTTCAAGCCCGGCGGAAGTAAGGCCCGCCGCGAGGAGTTCGGGGGAGAGGCCGTGCTCTACCCAGTCGTTCAGCCACAGATAACTCAGGCGCATGGCTTAAAACTGCCTCAAAAAGCGCATGTCGTTCTCGTAAAAAAGGCGGATGTCGTCCACGCCGTATTTCAACATGGCGATGCGTTCGATCCCCATGCCGAAGGCGAAGCCGCTCCATTCGTCCGGGTCGATATTGCTGAGCTTGAGGACATTGGGATGTATCATGCCCGCGCCCAATATCTCCAACCAGCCGCTGTTCTTGCAGACGCGGCATCCCTTGCCGCCGCAGATGATGCAGGAAACGTCGAGTTCGGCTCCCGGCTCGACGAACGGAAAGAACGACGGGCGCAGGCGCACGTTGGTCTTCGATCCGTAGAGCCGGTGGATGAATGTCTGGAGCGTTCCCTTCAGATCGCCCATCGTCACTTTGCGGTCGATGGTGAAGCCTTCGACCTGGTGAAAGACCGGCGAATGGGTAACATCGCTGTCGCAACGGTAGACCCGGCCAGGCGCAAGCACCGAAAGCGGCGGGCCATAGCGCTCCATGGCGCGTGGCTGCACCGGCGAGGTGTGGGTGCGGAGCAGGCGTTTGACATCGGGAAGGTGGAAGGTGTCCTG
>JAKAGL010000223.1 GCA_021815535.1 bacterium | reverse complement strand
TAAAGCCGTCTGTGAACGGAAGTTTTCTTTTCCGATATGGAAATGTACTTTATCTACAAACTGAAAGATATAATCCAGCATCAGCTTTTTTATCTGAGGATATTTCTGTAGAAGCACTTCCCCTTGCCTCCATCTGCCGTATGTATTCGTGCACATCGTCAGGGTTTGCCAACCGTTTGCCATTAATAAAGGAATGGGCTCCGCTTCCCAACCCCAAAAACGGTTTTCCCAGCCAGCAGGAGGTATTGTGGCGGCACTCCCTTCCGGGAAGCGCGTAGTTTGATATCTCATAGTGAACATATCCGGCTTTGACCAGAGCGTCGGTTGCGGTTTCCCCCATTTCGAAGGTTTCGTCATCGGCCGGCAGCGATACGATCCCTTTGTCCACCATTTTTTCCAACGGAGCCCCCTCTTCCAGGATCAATTGGTACACCGAGGCGTGCTCCGGCCGGAGGTCGAGCAACATCCGCAGATCCCCTTTCAGATCGTTCAATGTCTGGCCCGGAAGACCGTAAATGAGGTCAATTGAAAGGTTATCGAATCCTGCGGCGCGGGCGGCGGCAACGGTGTTTCGCGCATCGGCCGCATTGTGGCTTCGGTCGATCTTTTTTAACAGGCGGTCGTTGAAACTCTGCACGCCGATGCTCAGCCGGTCTACCCCATTACGCCGCCAAAGCCTGCAGTTATCCTCTGAAGCGGTTCCCGGATTGGCCTCTACGGTGAATTCGGCTCCCTCTTCAAGATGGAAATGTCCGGTAATCTTCTTCAATACCGTTTCCATAAGCGCGGCGGGCAGGTACGATGGCGTACCGCCTCCTATATAGACGGTCGGGGCCGAAAGTTCGGGAGCGGCATCTATTTCCCGTGCCAGGGTCGCTATATACGGCTCCATGAGAAGCTCGATACCGGCAAACGAGGGGAAATCGCAATAGGCGCATTTTGACCGGCAAAAAGGGATGTGCACGTATACAGATGCTTGTTCGGGCATCGGCTTACTATAATGCAGCCGCCGTAAAATAAACACTCACCGTAACCCATTTTTTGTTTATATAATCGGGGGTTGAAGGCTAATATGAATGGAAAAGCATGAACGAAGATAAGAAAAAGCCCTCTGAAGAAGAGGCCGATCCGACCTCCTCGGTCTCCGGCGATCTAGGCCGTCTGCTGGAAGAGCGTGAGCGGCTGGATGAGCTTCTGCGCAACAAATACACCAAAAACATCACGGTGATGTTCACCGATATGAAGGGCTCTACGGCGCTCGCCGAGGAGGAAGGCAACCTTGCCGCGCGGCTGTTGATCGAGCAACACAACAAGATCATCTTCCCGATCATCGAACAGCACCACGGCCGTTTGGTGAAAACCATGGGCGACGGCACCCTCTCCTATTTCGAGGCGCCGCAGGATGCCGTGCGGTGCGGCGTTCAGATACAGAAGAACGTCATCGAATTCAACGGCACCAAGCATCCCAAGGTGCCCATTCAGGTGCGCATCGGCATACACACCGGGCAAGGGCTGGTGGAGAAAAAAGACATCTACGGCGACGTGGTCAACGTGGCCTCCCGCATAGAAACGCAGGGCAACCCCGGCGAAGTGTACCTCTCGGAAGATACCTACAACGCGATGGCGGACAAGGAAGAGATCTACTGTTCGTTCCAGAAACTGTCATCCCTCAAAGGAAAAAAGGAGCCGTTCAGGATCTTTAAGGCATTCTGGATCCCGGAAGAGATCGCCGAGGACAAAAAATCGCCCAAAGCGTTCACAGTAGAGGAGAAAAAGAAGGCGGCCTCCACCAGTTCCATCCTCACTGAAAGCCAGATGTTCAAGTTCCAGAAAAGCTCCCAACAGGTGGCCGAAGAAGTCAGCACCGCCGGCCCCAGCATCGTTATCGAAGAAGCCGACCGCGGCAAACGCATCGTCCACCTCAACCAGGCGGAAACGGTCATCGGCCGCGCGCCGGACTGCGATGTAGTGCTGGATGAAAGCTACATCTCGCGCCACCACGCGAAGATCACCCTTGAAAGCGGAAAATATTACATAGA
The DNA here is from genome assembly GCA_021815535.1 of bacterium. Lineage (GTDB taxonomy): Bacteria > Nitrospinota_A > UBA7883 > JACRGQ01 > JACRGQ01 > JACRGQ01. The sequence continues at coordinate 2,161 of JAKAGL010000223.1, read as the reverse complement.
AGATCTCGGCAGCCGCATTGGCACCACCCTCAACGGGGCGCAGGCGGCGAGAAAAGAACTGGCCTTCGGCGATGAGATCTCGCTGGGGGAGATTCGCATCACCTTTGTGGAGCCGACCGGCGCGGGCAAGGGAAGCGCCGTGCAGGACGGGGGCGAGGCCGCCGCGACGATGGTCATGGGGATGGGAACAAAAAAATTCAAGCTGGTCGCCTATGGGCCTGACAAGGAATTCCAGGAATTCACCGTGACCGGCGAGGAAAAGATCATTGGCCGCCACGAAGAGGCGCAGATCCGCCTGAACGACGGCCTCATCAGCCGCCGCCACGCGAAGATATGGGAGGAGAATGGCCATATCTACATCGAGGATATGGGCTCCAATAACGGCACACTGGTGAACGGACAAATTCTCCCCAAGGCACAGCCGGTCATGCTTGCGGAAAAAGCGCTCGTCACCATCTGCTCGTACCGGCTTGCGTTGCTGAACATCCTCGATAAACCGGCGCCCGAAATGTTCGTTACCCCCTCCTCCGCCTCGCTGGCCAGCAAAGTGAAGGGCCTGTGGGACAAAGGAAAATAACCCCTTCCGCCGCGCTGGACAATATAGGGATCATCCTCGACCGCACCCGGCACGCAGCCAATATCGGTGCGGTCTGCCGCGTGATGAAGAATCTCGGTTTTTCGCGGTTGCATCTGGTCAATCCCACCGAATACGGCCACCTTGCCGCCATACGGATGCTGAAAGGATCGGAAGATCTTCTGGAAAACGCCGACGTGAACGCCGATTTTCCCGAAGCGCTCGGCGGCTACCACATCGTCTTCGCCACAAGCCACCGGATGAAACAGGAAGAATCGTTCGGCATCGCCGACGCCGCACGCCAGATCGCCGATGCCGCGCTCGGCAACCGGGTGGCGGTCGCCTTCGGCTCGGAAAAGTTCGGGCTGGCGCGGGAGGATCTCGACCGCTGCGGCAAAGTGCTCACCATACCGTCCGACCCCGGCTTCCCTTCGGTCAACCTGGCGCAGGCGGTGGCGATGGTCTGTTTGGAAATACGCCTCTGTCTGGACGGTTCGCCCACACGCAGGACAGCGACGCCGAAAATCAAGCTCCCCATCAGTGAGAGAAACCGGTTTTACGGCGAGTTGGCCGCCCTCTTCTCGGAGCTGAACATGGGGGCGCCGTCAGTGGCCGAAAAAATAAAGGAAATCTTCGACCGGGCCAACCTCGATGCGCGCGAGCAAAACCTTTTCTACGGCCTTATCAGGGAAGTGCGGCGGCTGAAGCGGAATTAATGTCTGTAGTGTACAGAATTAGCTTTTGCGGCAACCGCTGTTGTGAGTTATTGTAGTGCCTGCCACGAGTTCGGGATGTAGCGCAGCTGGCTAGCGCACCTGCTTTGGGAGCAGGGGGTCGGTGGTTCGAATCCACTCATCCCGACCATTTTCACCCTTCAAGTGCGGCGCCGGATGGCCCTTCATAGCGCCGTGGCTAAGGCCTAGCCAACGCTTCGTAGCCCCTTGCGATAGGGCGCATACCGGTCAGAAAGCTGGTTTCTGTAATTCCATCAAAAGGCTGTTTTGAGGATCGAGGAATGGCGATACTGTTCGGTTGGAGGGATAGCCCCACTATTTTGCAAGCGGGAGGGTAATTTTAAAGCTCGCCCCTTCGCCGATCTGGCTTTCCACTTCTATGGCCCCTCTATGAGCTTTTATGATCGAATGCGCCACCGAAAGCCCAAGGCCGAGCCCTAAACCAACATCCTTTGTTGTGTAGAACGGGTCGAATATTTTTTTGATATTTTCCTGAGTGATGCCGCCGCCGTTATCCTTGATGGTGATTATAAAATTATTGCCCATCACCCTGGTCGCAATATTTACCCCCCCCCCTTCCCTGTCACCTATGGCATCTGCGGCATTGTTAAGTATGTGTTTAAATACCTGGCAGATCTCTTCTTCATTTCCGAGCACCGGCGGTGATTCCATATCGTAATCCTTTACGATCACACCCGGCCTGAGGGGATATGCCATACCTGCAATGGCCTTTTCCAGCGCCTTATGGATATCCACCTGATCGCCTTCGGGATTGCGCGGATGCGCATACGCACTTAAATCGTTTATTATCCCAACGATCCTTTTTATTTGATCCATTATGATGTTCAGTTTT
>JAKAGL010000222.1 GCA_021815535.1 bacterium | reverse complement strand
TGCCTCTGAGGTAGAATGGGCGGCATGAACGTCATCAATAACATTGAAAAACTTACCGACCTGCTGATGCGCCAGAAGGCGATCACCGCCTCCCAGAACGAGCACATCCGCCGGGCGTGGGAACAGCGCGGACGCCACCGCCGCCGCAGCGAAAAGGACAAAATTCCCAAATCGCCGATCCCCTTCATCGCATCGCTCAATTTCAGCGCCAACGGCAAACCGCTGGACGAAGAGGCGATAACGCGTTCGGTGGCGCGGGAATTCAACCTGCCGTTCCGCCGCATCGATCCGCTGGAATTGGACGGCAATGTGGTGGCGGGAACCATTACCCGCCCCTTCGCCCTGCGGCACATGGTGGTGCCGCTGGAAAAAACGGAGGGGGAACTGACCGTCGCCATGGCCGACCCGGAAACGGGAGATGCTCTGGAACAGATAAAACGGCTTTCGGGACTGAGCATCCACCGGGTCATAGCGGCGCGCAGCGAGATCGAGAGAACCATCAACCAGTTCTATGGATTCCGCGCCACCATGCGTGAGGCGGAAAAAGGAATCTCCGCCAGCGCGGCGCTTTCGGACCTGGAACAGCTGAGCCACCTCAAATCGGAAGAGGAGATCAGCTCGTCCGACAAGCATATCCAGAACGCGGTCGAGCTTCTTCTTCACTACGCGTTGACCAACCGCGCCAGCGACATTCATCTGGAACCGAAGCGGGAGGAAACCCTGGTGCGGATGCGCATCGACGGCGCGTTGAATGAAACCCAGCGGATGCCGCGGGCGGTTCATGGCGCGGTGCTCTCGCGCATCAAAATACTGGCACGGCTGGACGTATCCGAAAAACGCCGTCCGCAGGACGGCCGTATCAAGGTGCAAAAGGAAGGGAAGGAAAGCGAGATGCGCGTTTCCATCCTCCCCACCGTATTCGGCGAAAAAGCGGTTATCCGTATCTTTGACGCCGAGATGGCCCTGCGCGGGCTGGGCGCCCTCGGCCTCTACCCGGAAGAGCTGGAACGCTACCAGCGCTTTTTGGCGCGCCCCCACGGCGTTATCCTGGTGACAGGCCCCACTGGATCGGGAAAAACGAATACGCTGTATTCATCGCTTAAATATGTCGAATCGCCCGACCGCAATATCGTCACCATCGAAGACCCGGTGGAGATGGTGGTACCGGATTTCAACCAGGTGGCGGTTCAGCCGGCCATCGATTTCACCTTCGCCGCGGCGTTGCGCGCCATCCTGCGGCAGGACCCGGATGTCATCATGATCGGCGAAATACGCGATCATGAAACGGCCCAGAACGCGGTACAGGCGGCGCTCACCGGCCACCTCGTCCTTTCCACCCTGCACACCAACGACACCGCATCGTCGCTGACACGGCTGTACGACCTCGGCATAGAGCCGTACCTGGTGAAAAGCTCGCTCATCGGCGTGGTTGCGCAACGGCTGGTGCGGACGATCTGCCCCCGTTGCATCGCCGATACCGAACATAGCGCAGAGGAACTCAAACCATTCGGCCTTCCCGCCAACGGCACCCTGAACCTGAAAAAAGGAATGGGATGCGATCACTGCCGCAACACCGGCTATTACGGGCGCACCGGCGTTCATGAGGTGCTGGAGGTATCCGATGGGATACGCCACCTCATCGACGGCAAAACCCCCGATACGGTCATTAAGGAGATTGCCCGCAAGGAAGGGATGAAAACCCTGAAGGAAAACGCGGCGCGCAAAATGGCCGAGGGGCTCACCACCTTCGAGGAAGTTTTGCGCCTCACCGCCCTGTGATCCGTGGTCGGCCCGGAGCTCCGTAATGTGGAGTCCGTGAGGTAGAATATATTGATGCTGATTGGAGGTGCCTTTTGAAAAGATGCATTGCCGCCGCTTGCCTGCTGGTGTTGATGATGACCACGCCGGCGCTGGCCGGGGATATTTCGCTAGGGGCCGAAGCCGATACCGGCGAAAACCAGGCGCCCAACACCGACATCCAGTTCGTGAAGAACCAGCACGGCGCGGTGTTCTACCTTATGCTGGGGAACAATTCCTTCGATCTGGATTCACTCAACAGCCGCCTGTCGGCTAACGGCTATTCCACCCTCGATAAGAATTTCGTCATGTTCGGCGTCGGGGGCCACGCCGTGATGGACAACTGGATCGCCGGCGGCGAAATCCACTGGATGAACCAACAAAGGACCTCCAGCGGAGCCTACAACCTGTATGCCAACGGGGGGTATTTCCTGGTAAACGCCGGTTATGTGGTACGCCGTTCCGACAACTACATGATCTACCCGATGGCGGGAATAGGCCTGGGCACGTTTTCCCTCAACATACAATCCGCCACCTCCCCGACTTTTGAACAAACACTGGCGGATCCCAAAAGGGGCACACAGCTTACCTACACTTCGGCCATTTTCAATATCGCCCTTGCGGCGGATGGGCTGGCGCCTGTTTTCCATACGGGAAACGGTATCCATGTCCCGTTCACCTTCGGTTTCCGCGCCGGATACCTTTTCTCCACCCCCATCGGCGGATGGCAAAGCCTGGAAGGGGATGCCAGCGGCGGCCCAACCCCATCTTTTTCCGGCCCTTACCTGCAGATTATTATAGGCCTCGGATTTATGGTAGGCTAACTGACCGGCCCGCTCCATGCGGACCTGATTAATAAAACTATGGAAGAAATAAAACAACCACCGTCAAACGGCGGCAGGAAAACAGTCGTCTTAAGAATTGCGGCGATCTTCATCATTGCGGGCGCATCATGGGGCGGCTGGTGGTGGACCACCGGCAGGTTTTATGAATTTACCGATGATGCCTATGTCGCCGGCAATCTGGTCTCAATCACCCCCCAGGCCAGCGGAACGGTAACGGCCATTCTGGCCGATAATACCGATTTCGTGAAGGAGGGGGACACGCTGATCCGGATGGACACCGCCGACACAAAGATCGCGCTGGAAAAAGCGGAGAGTGAACTGGCGGTTGCCGTGAGCCAGGCGGGAAACGCGCTGGAAGCGGTGAAAACCCGTTTGGCGCGCCTTGCTATGCGCGAAGCAGACCTGGAAAAGGCGAAAAGCGATTTTGAGCGACGCAAACAGCTGTTCAGCGAACATGCCATTACCCAGGAGGTTTTTGACCACTCGCGCATAGCCTATGAAAATGCCCAAATCGCCATTGATGCCGCGCGGCACGAGCTGGCCGAGGCCCGCATCGCCGCCGCCGGAACCCGTGCCGAGGATAACCCCCATGTGGCGCTGGCTAAAGCAAAAGTCCGCGAAGCTTATGTGGCGTTGCGCCGGATGAATCTGGCCGCGCCGGTGAGCGGCTATGTGGCCCGCCGTGCCGTGCAGCTGGGGGAGCGGGCCATCCCCGGAAAACCGCTTATGGCGGTGATGCCGCTTGAAGGATTAAGCGTGGAAGCGAACTTCAAGGAAAACCAGCTGAAATATATGCGGGCGGGGCAGCCGGTGGAGATCATTTCAGACATTTACGGCAAGGGGATCCCATTCCATGGGACGGTGGTGGGGATCGGTGCGGGAACCGGCTCGATCTTTTCGATCCTTCCGGCGCAAAACGCCACGGGTAACTGGATCAAGGTGGTGCAACGCGTACCGGTGAAGATATCCATCCCCCCGGACGAACTCAAAAAGAACCCGCTAGTGGTGGGACTTTCTCTTGGCGTAACGGTGGATATCCACCAAAGCGGCGGCAGTCCGCTTAAACCGGGAGGCGGGACTCATACGCTTTCAACGGCCGTGTACGATGCGGATGAGGCGGGGGCCGACGAGTTGATCTCCGGAATCATCGCAAAAAACCTGAAGACGGTTCTGGCGGCGGGGCACTGACCGTGAAGCCGCAGGCGGCTCCGCAACACCCCTACCTCACCGGCGCGCCGCTTGCCATCGCCACCATTTCACTGGCGCTGGCGACCTTCATGAATGTGCTGGATACCACCATCGCCAACGTCTCCATCCCCCACATTGCCGGTGACCTGTCGGTCAGCCCAAACCAGGGAACGTGGATCATCACCTCTTATGCCGTGGCCACCGCCATCGTCGTGCCGCTCTCCGGCTGGCTTGCGCGGCGGTTCGGCGAGGTGCGGTTGTTCGTCACCTGCACACTCCTCTTTAGCCTCGCCTCGGCGCTCTGCGGCTTGGCCCCCACGTTCAGTTCGCTGGTGAATTTCCGCGCCCTGCAAGGGGCGGTGGCGGGACCGATGATCCCCATCTCGCAGGCGCTGTTGCTGAAATGCTAC
>JAKAGL010000221.1 GCA_021815535.1 bacterium | reverse complement strand
ATTCGCTGGGGGCGCGGTCCGCCATGGCGGAAAGTGGAACGGCTTCATGAAAGAAGTAAAACTTTTTGGGATAGGGATCCATGCGGTTGGCATGGATGAAGCAGTCGAAATTATCGCGCGGTTCGTCGCTGAAAAAACCCCTCGGCAGGGGGTATTTCTTAATGCCGGAAAATTCGCCGAGATCGAACGCAATCCCCGGCTTAAAGAGGCCATTGATCGGGCCGATCTCCGTCTTGCCGACGGCCAGCCGATTATCTGGGCCGCAGCTTTGCTTGGCGTGCCGCTTCCAGAGCGCGTGGCTGGAATCGATCTTATGCACCGCCTGCTGGCTGAAGGAAGAGAACGCGGATGGCGGTTTTTCTTTTTCGGCGCATCTGAAGAGGTATTGGGCAAGACGGTAGCGATATGCCTCGAACGTTACGGCATTGCCGTCGCGGGGTCGCAGCACGGCTACTATGCTCATGAGGAGGAGGCGGCGGTGGCCGAAAAAATACGGCGTTCCGGGGCCGATATTGTTTTTGTTGCGATGGGATCGCCCAAGAAAGAGCTGTTTATGGAACGTTATCTGCGCCCGATGAACGTGCCATTTACGATGGGCGTGGGCGGCAGCTTTGACGTGGTGGCGGGGCTGGTGCGGCGTTCTCCCCGCTGGATGCAACGGATGGGATTGGAATGGCTTTTCCGGCTAATGCAGGAGCCGCGGCGGTTGTGGCGCCGGTACTTGTTCGGAAATCTTTATTTTATCCGGCATGTCACCGCCTGTTTTTTTCATCGCCGCGGCTGTTGTGGAAAGGCGGGTCAATGAAAAGCAGGATGCTTTGGTTTCTGCTTTTGGCGGTGCTGGTAAAATCGCTTTTTTTTATGTTCATGGTGCCGCCGTGGTTGGGCAATGATGAGCCAAATCACTTTGCTTATGTGTACGTTCTTTCCGGAATGGCCGATAAACCTTCGGCAGAGGCGCGGATTTTAGAGTCGCTTTCCCGCAACGATTATTGGCGGCTGGCGGAAATGCCGGCGCCCCCCCGCAATGCCGCTACCTTTGCCCAAACCTCATTGATGCAACATAGCGAGGATTTTATCGGTACACGCTCGCCGCTTTATTATCAGGTGGCTTCATTGCCGGTGCGGTTGTTCGCCCCCGCGACGGTGGAGGGGGCACTCTATTGGGCGCGCGGTGTTTCCGTGCTGCTTTCCCTTATCACCGTGTTTTTTGCGTGGCGCTCCGCCGCACTCATATTCGGCATTGGGGAGGTTGCGTTGTTGACCGGTGTGATTGCCGGGTTTCATCCCCAGTTTTCGTATCTATCAGCCATGGTCAATTCCGATGTGTTGGCGATTTTATTATTCAGCGCGGTTTTTTTCATGTGTACGGCCATAATTACGGCGCGGGAGGTTTCGGGCATCCGGTTAGCGGCCCTTTTTGTATTGCTGGGGCTCTCGTTGCTGGTGAAAAGACATGCGGTGATCCTTTTTCCCCTGGCGTTTGCCGCCATAATGATGGCCGCCCGTTCACTTAGGATGGCGGTCAAGCAAGGGGCGCTGTTTATCGGGTTAATGGCGGCGGCTTTTATTATGCTGGAACTGGCCGCGACCGACGGCATGATCCGGCTGATCGACCGGGTGGGGCTCTCGCTGGGATATTCGTTTGCCGGTCCGGCGGAACTGGCGGGGCTTCCCGCCGGGATGTGGTTGCGCGGGTTGTCGATAATGTTCGTCACCGGCTGGTTCACTGTCGGCCAGATGGTCTATAAGCAGAGTTTTGGTTTCTACGTTATGTACGCGTTAATCTCTGGCGCCATTTTTGCCGGAATTGTGGGCGGGATGTTCCGTTTGCGGCGTAAGCCTGCTTTGCGGATGCTCATGTTCTCGCTTCTCTTCTGCTTCGTGGTGCTGGCGATGAATGTTGGCACCTTTTTCTCCCCGAAGTTTATTCGGCTGGTATCGGGACGTTATCTTTTTTATGCTGTGGCGCCCGCATCGATCCTCGGTGCGTATGGGAGCATCCATTTCCTGGAGCTTATAAAACGTTCGGCGTGGCGTCCGGCACTAGTCTACCTTTTCCTCGCCTTTAATCTCATTGCGCTTTTCGGCTATCTGGGGCCTATCTATCATGGATAAAGGGATGGTCCCTTTGATAGGTAGAAAAGCATGAAAAGCAGGCGATTTTTGCTGACACTGTTGTGGCTGGCGCTTGCCGTTGGGGCAGTTTTGTTGGCCACAACCGTTTTTGATGCCATCGCGCATGCCGTGATAAGGGTTGTCACACCCTCCAAAGATGCCGCATATACGGCGGCGCATTTCGTTTCTCCCGCTGTGCCCGGAAGGATTTTCCTATCGCTTGTATTATTGTTTCCGTCACTCGTGATAGTGGCCGGTTTTTCCGGGGAGATACCGGTTATTGAGCCAGCTTCCCATAATGTTTCCGCCGACGGTGAGAAGGCGCATCCGGGGAAGATACTTATGGCCGTGGCGGCATTGTTGCTGGTAACCGCCGTAGGGAAGACCGCCACGATGGAATCAATGATTGCCGGGGAGGGGCATGTTGCGGGGCTGTTCCGCCTCATGGGAGGGATGAACCGAGCCGTTGCCGCCAAGTCGTGCTTTGACGAAAAGGCCTATGTAATGCGTATGTCTGAAGCGTTGTTGGCGGACCGTCCCGCTTTTGGAAGCTTTGCCCGGTCGTGGTACTGGGCTTATTTCGCAGATGAGCGGGTGACCCGTGATTCACGGCACGGGGCCACGGCACTGGCCGTGCTGGAACCGCTATACCGGGATGGACGCCTGACCGATCCGGCGGCTTTTGAGATGGCAAAACTTTTTTCTGAAAACGGGATGGCGCAAAAGGCCCGCGATGTGATAGAGTCCCTCCTTACGCGGAACCCACGTAATGTGGAGTATGCGGAGTTTAAGGCAGCGCTGGCCGCCGAGAACGAAAAGTGAAACGTGTGTTTGCGTTGCATCGCCCCTTCCGGAGGAGGGAGGCGCGGGGTTTCTTTTGAGACCTGCGGCGTAAATACCCCTTGACACCTATCAAGCTCTTTTCGTAATATCTCGGTTTACCCTTTTGGTGAGGCTGGCGTAGCTCAGCTGGTAGAGCAGCTGATTTGTAATCAGCCGGTCGGGGGTTCGATTCCCTTCGCCAGCTCCAGTTTAGGCGTTGGGTAAATTGAAATTGTGGAATTAGATGTGGACGGGAGAGGTTCCCGAGTGGTCAAAGGGAACAGACTGTAAATCTGTCGGCTCCGGCCTTCGAAGGTTCGAATCCTTCCCTCTCCACCATTGCCGATACATGCGGGAATAGCTCAGTTGGTAGAGCGTCAGCCTTCCAAGCTGAGGGTCGCGGGTTCGAGTCCCGTTTCCCGCTCCAGTAAGAGCGGTGGTGTGTTGGGAATTTGTGCAAAAGCCCGCGTGGCTCAGTGGTAGAGCACGTCCTTGGTAAGGACGGGGTCATGGGTCCGATTCCCATCGCGGGCTCCATAGTAGATAACTGCATAATCTAAAGAGTTTGGCTTGTGTGTGAAGGAGTGGGTAAATGGCGAAAGAGAAATTTGAGCGTACAAAGCCTCACGTAAACGTGGGCACGATCGGCCATGTCGACCATGGCAAAACCACGTTGACGGCGTCGATCACGGAAGTGCTGTCGAAGAAGGGGATGGCGGAGTACGTACCGTTCGACCAGATCGACAAGGCGCCTGAAGAGCGCGAGCGCGGCATCACGATCGCCACCGCCCACGTTGAATACCAATCCGCGACGCGTCACTATGCGCACGTGGACTGCCCCGGCCACGCCGACTACGTCAAGAACATGATCACGGGCGCGGCGCAGATGGACGGCGCGATCCTGGTGGTGAGCGCGGCGGACGGCCCGATGCCCCAGACGCGGGAACACATTCTGCTGGCGCGCCAGGTCGGCGTTCCGTACATCGTGGTGTTCATGAACAAGTGCGACCAGGTTGACGATCCCGAGTTGCTGGATCTCGTGGAGCTGGAAGTCCGCGAGCTGCTGTCGAAGTACAAATTCCCGGGGGATACGATCCCGGTGATCAAGGGATCGGCGCTTCAGGCGTTGAACAACCCGGAAGACCCTGAGAAGTCGAAGTGCATTTGGGATCTGCTCGCGGCGTTGGACAGCTATGTTCCGGAGCCGAAGCGGGAGATCGACAAGCCGTTCCTGATGCCGGTGGAAGACGTGTTCTCCATCTCCGGCCGCGGCACGGTGGTGACGGGGCGTATTGACCGCGGG
>JAKAGL010000220.1 GCA_021815535.1 bacterium | reverse complement strand
CGCAGATAGCATGGCGCTTCGCGTTTTCCCGCAAAATGAGAATATCGCACTGTTGAAGATCGCTCTTCGTCGGCGCAGATAGAGCGCAGGCACAGATGAGCCGCAGCAGATCCGGCGCGATATCGCGCGGCTGATAGCGGCGGCAGACGCGGTGCGCTGCAATATGAGCCAGTTCCTCCCGTCCGGGCTGCCCTTCGGCGATCTCGAAAGCCTCTCCAAAGCGCTCGGACAGCGCGGTTCTCACATCATGAGCGAAATTTGACATCGAATAGCTCCTCACCGAACGATGGCTGCTTGCCACGCGACCGCAACGTGGTGGATGATGGGCCAAATAACAAAACAGCTCTCCGGGAGGAACATCATGGCACAGGATCGTCGCACGTTTTGGCGCTGGCCGTTGCTGGCCGCGCTCGCAATCGCTTTCTTGGCGGGCAATGCCGCCAATGCCGAACCGCGCACGGTGCGCATCGCCACGCAATACGGCATTTCCTATCTGCAACTTCTCAACAAAAGCCGGATAAGTGGCTACGGAATTTCCCACGCCATCATACGCGGTGGAGGGATATGACTCCAAAAGAGGAATGCCTTTCCGCCGGCAATAGTCGGCCGAAAGAAGTGTTGTCGAGGCTCCGGTATCGACAAGGAGATACTCCTGCCCATGCCCATTCACCGTACCCGGCACCACCGGATGAAGGTGTTCCGGCAGAAAATCAATATCGGAGGGGTATTCGGCGCAAAAAGCGGTCTGGATGCGGTCACAGGCCAACCGTCCCATCGCGGCAAGGGCCAAGTCGTCGCCGTTTGGACTTTGCCCATGACCGGGGGCATGGCGGCATACTGCCTCCAGTTCAGCCGCGGCCGCCGCCAAGCCCGCAGTCCAATATAGCCCCCGTGCCAATAGGCGATGCGCTTCGAGGGTGCGCCGGAGTTCGTCCCCATAACCGTGTTCAACTTCCCGTACCAGCCCGGCATCATGAAAACGGATCGCGAGAACAAGCCGTCCCACCCCCGCCTCGTAACGGCGGCCACGGGATTCCAGTTCAGCGGCAATCTGTTCGGCCTGTGACCACCTGCGGGAAGCAAGCGCCTGTTTCAGACCGTTCAGATCAAACATCGCTTACGCGCCCGTTAGGGCCGTTTCTTTATTTTCTTGGATGAGATCGCCCGCCCCGCCAAGAACATAGGACCGTAATTGCCGGGTCGTGCGCGGACGGTGACCGATGGGCAAGGTCAACAGGTGGCTCCCTTCCTCCATAAGAACGTCGGCCTCTATCAGCTCATCAATAACGCGGCCCAACGTCCCGTCCGATGTCTCGCGCGGATATAACGGCTGCAAGTCCTGCATCAGCGCCATACGCGTCCGCACCTCGTCGCATAACAAAACGACGTCCTGATAAATGCCAGCCACCCTCATTATACGTCCCTCTCCGTTCCGATAGTCCCGAATCTGCAAGAACCCCGGGCCGATACAATATTCATACGTAGGGGGCGTTTTCCCTTTATGCCGTTCTATCCAGGCGGAAAGCGCGTCGGCCACCGGTTGCAGATACGATAGATCGGCGCCGTTTTCCTTGTAACGAAATCTGAAAAAATAGGCGGTTTTCAGCGGGTCGACCAAATTCTCGGGAAAGTTGTGCGAATAATCGTCGCGCAGGCAATACTGTTCCACGCCGAAAGATTCCCGACGCTCGTAGAGGGGAGCAAACCGGTGCATTTCTATCAGACTGAAGTTGTTGGAAGGGGGCTGGAGGTGGCCGATCCTTGGGATCAAAGCCGCCATTTCAGAATACCATTCCGGCTTTTCATCAGGGAACCCGGCAAGTATGTTGTAGGTGGCCTTTACACCGGTTTCCCGGCACCACCGGAGGAACATGATCTGCCGTATCAAGGTAGTTCCTTTTCCCATAAGCTTCAAAACGGGGGTCGAAAGCGATTCGATCCCCGGTTGCACACGGGTTATCCCCGCTTTAAGCATTTTCATTATCTGTTCCTTTTTCAGGGAAGAACGCACCTCGAAAAACAGTTCCACATCCAGATCAAGGTCGATCAGCCGCTCGAACAGTTCATCGGCCTGGCGGTGGGAAAGGATGCAATCGGTGGCGTTCAGCCGTACCACGCCGTAGCGGGAGGAAAGCAGGACTATGTCTTCGACGATCCTATCGACGCTTTTGGACCGGTAAGAGATAAGCTCGTCATTCAAACCGCAGAATATGCAATGGTTCTTTTGCCCCCACCAGCAACCCCGCGCCCCCTCGAACGGAATATAATCCACATTGAAAACTTTACCCGTGGCCTGTTTTACGCGGAAGGCCTCTTCAAAAAACGAAGCATAATTCGGAATGGGACTCAGTTCCATATCAGAAAGCGGTTTTCCGGGCGAAAGTTCCACGCGTCCATTCCGGAAGAAAGTCACCCCCGGAATTCCTTCCCTGCCTTCACCTGCCAGCCAGCGCGCCAGGAAACATCTCAGGCTCTCCTCGGCCTCGCCCAAAAACACATGGTCGATCACCTCGGGCAAGGCCCGGTGGTACTCAACCCCCATTTCACCATCGAAATTCGCCCCTCCCATCAGGATTAACGTGTCGGGCGAAACATGCTTGATCCGTTTGGCAAGCGCCAAACTGCCCATCACCTGATTGAAGGTGGCGCTGAAACCGGCCATATCCGGCCGATGGGCCAAAACCCGCTTCAGGGTTTCTTCCATAAACCGCGGAACAACTTCGTCCCGCAGGTATTTGAGATAGGAAATATCGAAGAAACGGGAAAGGTTTTCCGCCTTCTCGCCGGGAGGAATATTTTTTCCAGCAGCAACAAAAGATTCAAGGTATTCATCGCTCCGCAGGGCATCCTTCCCGAAAATATCCACCGAAAAAAAGTGCTCTGAAAGGCCGTAGAGCGGACGTTCCTCCGCCAACAGTGCCGAGGCTTTAAAACCGATCTCGGCGCTTATGTCCAGATTCGGATACAGGCCATGCACGTGAAGGCCCGCCTCGCTGCAAATGCTGGTGATGATGCCAAGCGCCACGGATGGCCGCGTGGTGCTTGCCCAAGGCATCTGGCACAAAACGACGGTTCTTCCCTCTTTCACCCCCTGCCCCCCATCACCGATCAACCGCCCCGGCGCGTCTCATGGCCGTTCCGTTCGCTGTTCTTCCGCCAACGCGGCCGCCAACTCATATCCCTCGATGCGGTGCCCCTCCTCGCGCAACTCATCTACCGCGTGCCGCAGCATCATTTGCTCATTCATCGCCTTACTGAGGAGGATGGCGGTACGGAGGCGGATATCGGCGCTTGAGGCGCGCCGGTTCAGGAAGTCGCATGTTTCACTGTCGGAAAAGAGCCGTGCGCAAAGGTCGCAGGTATCCAGAGGAACCGGGTCCGGTATTTTGTGTTCCATCCCGGCTTCCGCCAGCCACCGGATCACCGGGGAAAAACCGACAACCCGAAGCAACTGCAACAACGGGTGCCGCATGAAATCGCCATGTATCTCCTTGAGCGGACGCTCATGCGCATTACCAAACTGGAAGGGATGCATTTTCTCATTGGCCAAGGTGACGCAACAGGGGCCGATGCTGCCATCTTCGCGCACCACCATCCCCTGCGTCACGCACGGTTTTGCCCAGGGTATCCCCTCTTCCAGGACGAAACCCAGACCGTTGCCGCGCCCCATCTGCCGGAATTTCTGCAGCGAGATATCCCCCCTGCCGGCGAAGGCCAGAATATCGTCAAATACCTTGAGGTCCTCCTTGCTTGGCTCTTCACCTCCGGACATTCGCAACACCGGTTTTTTTCCCGCCAACCGGGCCGCGATAAATCCGTTTTTCACCTTTTCGACTGGAACATATTCCGTGTGGTACCTGTCGATGGAGATATCCCAGCAGGATATGCCAGGAACCGACCTGATCACTCTTGCCGCCTCGTCCACCGAATTGGCCCAATAGGCGGAGGTGACAACCCCGCAGACCATACCCGCCTTTTCAGCGGCCGAGCTGAGTATCCGTAACGGCCCGCGCGCCAGGAGCGGTTCACCGCCCGTGAAACTTATTGCCGCTATTCCCTCCCCGGCGAGTTCAGGCATCTGCCGGGCGTACGCCTCTGCCTGCGCGGCGCTTATGGTGGAGGCTGAACGGTGCGGCCCCGCATCCACGGCACAATGGGCGCACCGCAGCGGACACGCCATCGTAAGGCTGAAGGTGATGTGCGATCCCGCCAGCCGCTGGATGGTGGTAAATTCCCCCAGCGTCATTTTCGAA
>JAKAGL010000017.1 GCA_021815535.1 bacterium | reverse complement strand
CAGCCAAGTGGTGGTTGTGCTGTACACAGCCCCTTTGCGCAAGAGGCGGGCGAGATCGAAATAGGGGAGCAGCAACGGTTGCCCGGCCCGTCCCGCAAATGTGGCTTTGGTGCGGTTGATGATGCCCGGCAGTAGCGGGGCGAGCGCCAGCGCCAGCAGGAGGTTGAAAAAAGAGAGAAGATCCACCGCTACTTCATTTCCGTGGGCGGGTGACAAAGGAGCGCCATTCCAAAGGAGTCCCGCGCAGACCGGCCGATGGAGGTGGATGTTGTTGGGCACCGGTGCCTGTTGAGGTCGCTTAGCATCGGCTTATTTTAAAATTAATGGAGGCAAATAGCAAAAAACCGTTTATTTCGATTTTATTTCCCGGTTACCGCGAGCTTTTAATGGCCGCCTGCAATGCGGGATTTTTTCAAGTGGTTTATCGTGCCGCCGGCGAGGAGGTGTTCACGCTCGCGCGGACTTACCTCCAGCTTGGTGAGAATCGTGCGGCCGTTCACCTGCACGGGAATTTCGATATCGCCCCTTCTGATAAGATCCCGGATCCCCGGCATCTGAAGAATATCCCCTTCCTTCATTGCGTCATAATCAGCGGAGTTGATGAATTCAAGCGGCAGTACGCCAAAGTTGCACAGGTTTGCTTTGTGAATGCGGGCAAAACTCTTGGCCAGTTTTATTCGTATGCCGAGGTAGCGGGGGGCGAGGGCGGCGTGCTCGCGGCTGGAGCCCTGCCCATAATTTTCACCGCCCACAACGGCAAGCGCTTCTTTCCCCTTGCACCGCAGATGAAATCCGGGTGATATCTTATAGAAAACATAATGGCTGATGGCCTCTATGTTGGAGCGCAAAGGCAGCACTTCGTTGCCGGCGGGCATGATGCCATCGGTCGAGATGTTGTCGCCCACCTTCAGGATCACCTCGGTTGTAAGGGAATCCGGCAGTTCGCCAAGGCTTGGGAACGGCTTGATGTTCGGTCCGCGGATGACTTCCACCGCCGTTCCTTCGGAGGCGGGCCGAAAAATGGATTTTTCGTCGATCAGATATTGCTTGGGGTCTTTGATCCGCACGTATGGCATTTCGGCGGCGAGGTCGCGCGGATCGGTAATGACCCCCTTCAGCGCGGCGGCCGCGGCCGTTTCTGGTGAACAGAGGTAGACCCTGTCATCCACCGTGCCAGACCTTCCCGGGAAATTGCGCGGGAAGGTTCGCAGGCTGACCTGTCCTGTTCCCGGCGCTTGCCCGATGCCGATGCACCCCAGGCAACCCGGTTCCTTTATCATTGCGCCCGACTGCAACAGCGAAAGGCCGCCGCCGTTCTTGAACACGTTTTCCACCACCTGCCTGCTGCCGGGATTGATGTGCATCGCCAGGCCTTGATGGATGTGCCGCCCTTTCATTATCTCAGCCGTCACCATCAGGTCGCGGTAGGACGAGTTGACGCTGCTTCCCACAATGACCTGTTCCACCTTTTTCCCCGCCACTTCGCGTACCGGCACCACATTGCCGGGGGAGGAAGGGCAGGCGATGAGCGGCTCCACCTTGGAAAGATCGATCTCATCGTGATCGTCGTATTCCGCGCCGTCGTCGGCGGCGAGGGGGATAAAGGCATTCTCTCTTCCTTGCGCCTTGAGATATTCCAGCGTTCTTTTATCTGATGGGAAGATGGAACTGGTGGCGCCGGTCTCGGTTCCCATATTGCCTATGGTTTCGCGGTCGGTGGCCGAAAGGGTGGCGACGCCCGGCCCGAAATATTCAATGACCTTTCCGAAACAGCCGTCCACATTGTACCGCCGCAGCATTTCGAGTATCACATCCTTCGCGCTTACCCAATCCGGCAGTTTCCCTTTGAGCCTTACGCCCAGCACTTTTGGGCAGGGGAAATAGTATGGCTTTCCCGCCAGCGCCAGCGCCACGTCCAGCCCGCCCGCGCCGATGGCAAGCATGGAAAGTCCGGCCGCCCCCGGCGTATGGCTGTCGGCCCCCAGCATTGTTTTGCCGGGTGCGCCGAAACGCTCCATGTGCACCTGATGAGAAACGCCGTTGCCCGGCGCGCTGAACATGATGCCGTATTTGGCGCAGGCGCTTTGGAGATATTTGTGGTCGTCCGCGTTCTTATGGTCTGTTTGCAAAAGATTGTGGTCAACATACTGCGCCGCCAGCTCTATCTTCACCCGGTCGAATTCCATTGCCTCGAATTCCAGCATGGCCATGGTGCCGGTGGCATCCTGCAATAACGCGTGATCAATGGATATGGCTATTTCCTGGCCGGGGACAAGCCTGCCCACCTTCAAGTGAGCTTCGAGGATTTTACGAGTCAGATTTTTTCTCATCGACCTGTCTCCAGAAATAAAGGTAATGGCGAAGGTTTGCCGATTTGCCGGGATGCAGCCTTTTATTGATTGTATAGCAGTTCTAAAAAAATGGCGTTTTTATATGATGGCTTATGAAGCGAGATCCACTGTGCGGCGCTGGGCGCACCGGCGGAACAGGTGTATAATTTTAATAGAGAAGCAGGGAGGCCGTATGACGGAAAAAGAGACCGTTGTCGCGGAGAGTGATTACCATCTTGTTTATGTGCGCACCCCTTTTGTTTGCCTTCTGCACTGGGTGCTTGTCGCTTCTGTCGTTACGCTTGCCCTCACCGGGCTTTACATCGGTGATCCGTCACTGTTGGCGGGCAAGGGGGAGGCGTGGCAGACTTTTGTAATGGCGAAAGTGCGGTTCATCCACTTTTTTGCCGCCATCACGCTTTGTATCGCCATGTTGCTGAGGCTTTACCACTCCTTCAGCCCCACCACGCGGCACGACATCATGGAATTTATGCCCACTATGGCCAATATTACCGCAGCCCTCAAACTGATGAAGTTCTACATCACAGGGGAAGGAGACCACGCTCAATACCGTTATTTGAATCCGTTGGGGGGTCTATCGGTCTTTGTGATGGCATGCACCTTTGTTTTTGAGATCGCAACCGGCTTCACGCTCTATTCCCAACAGGCCAACCCGGTATTCTGGGGCTGGATGCTCTGGTTTCCCCACACAATGGAATGGCTTTTCCGCGGCATGAACAATGTGCGGCTGTTGCATCACCTGGTGATGTACGTATTGATGGCGCAGGTGGTGATTCACATCTACATGAAGATATATGTGGATATTATGTACCGCGAGTCGGACATCGCCTCCATCATCGCCGGTTACAAGGTGTTCCACAAAGACGATATTGTGCGCCATACCGACCGTTTTGCGGGCCGCACCTGGTACCATACCTGATCTCCCGCGGGCGGGCGATAAAGATCAATTACGCGGCGTGCGGTGGCTGCCACTGCCGCTTCCCCATTCTTTCAGGAGTGTTGCGGCGCGGCGTATCATTTCGGGGATGGCGGCGGCCACTTCGGGGGTAAGTTCTTCGCTCCATATCCCATATTCTTTCGGTTGTACGCCGATGATGATTACCTCCGGCGGTTTTTGGCCGATCAGCTCCATCATGGAAAGGGTGTTGAGCACCCCCACATCGTGCGAGGTGGCCTTGCGCGGCATCTTTACCCGGTAATCGTCGCTGTTGAAGGTGTAAACGGTTCCCGGCGGGCCATCCAGCTTCACAGAGTCGAAGACGATCATTTTATCGGCGGCGGCGAATATTCCCATGTTGTGAAAGATGGTGGTGCCGCCGTCGATGAGCGTTACATTATCGGAAAAGGAAAAGCCCTCGCGCAGGGCTTCCAGCGCCCGTATACCGGCACCGTCGTCCCTCTGAAGGATATTGCCGATGCCGAGCACTGTGATATTGGGGGGAATACTATTTCTCCCGTTTTACGGCCATCAGCTTGTAGCCGTTTATGATGGCGCTGATATCGGCCCGTTGCAGTTTTATGGTCTTCCAAATCTGATGGTAGATGTGCAAAAACGCGCCGCTCACCACCAGCCAAAGGGTGAAGTGATGCATCTGGCGGACCCCCGGCAGTCCGCCAAACAACACGAGAGTCCAGTCGGTGGCGATATGCAGGGTTCTGGCCCAGATGCCCGTTAGGCCGGGGGAAAGCTCTATACCGGAGACGTAGAGGGCGAATCCGGTGAACAACTGCAACAACAACACCAGATGCAACAGGTGGAAGGTGATCCCGTCGAACGGGTCGATCCAGCGGTGATCCTTTTGTTCCCCCTTCAGCGTCCAATAGAAGCCGAATGAGTTCCACGCCTCCCTAAGGTTTTCGGAAAATGGAAGCATCTCGCGCCAGTCGGCGTGGAAGATGGAGAAAAACGCGATATAGAGCCGTATGAGGAACGCCACATCCAGCGCGATAGCCGACAGGAAGTGCATCAGCCGTATCTTCGCCATGACGAAGGTCTGGTAGGCTTCGCCAGTACCGGAAAACCAGTACGGATCGGCGATATACAGCCCGGTGAGCACAAGCGACACCGTGGAGAAAAATATCACCCAGTGCAACACGCGCACACTGGCGGACTTGACCTTTACCATCTCCAGCAAGATGACCATACGGCCCCCTTTGGCTATCGCTTTATGCCGGCATCCCTACAGCCCGCTTCGCTATCCGCCTGATGACGCGGGCGGCCTACGCCGCCTTTGTTACATACACCTCGTTTGTCTTTGGGTCTATTACGTGCACCGAACAGGCCAGGCACGGATCGAACGAATGGATGGTGCGCAGTATCTCCAGCGGTTTTTTCGCATCGTGTACCGGTGTGCCGATGAGCGCCTCTTCGAAAGCGCCGCGCTGCCCCAGGGCATCACGCGGCGAGCCGTTCCATGTGGTCGGCACCACCAACTGATAGTTGTCTATCAGGCCGTTCTTGATCTCGATCCAGTGGCCGAGCGCGCCGCGCGGCGCTTCGGTCATGCCGAAACCGCGGGCTTTGTCGGGCATAGTATAGGCGGTGAAGGTGCTTAGTTCGCCCCGTTTGATGTTGGCCAGCAATTCATCCACCCACTGCTGCATTTTGTCCGCGATTATTTTGGTCTCGATGCCGCGTGCGGCGGTCCGTCCCAGCGTTGAGAAGAGAATTGAGGCGGGAAGGCCCAACTGCTTCAAAGTGCCGTCTACGGCGGCCTTGATCTGTTTATGTCCGGCTGAATAGCCCACCACCATGCGGGCAAGCGGCCCCACCTCCATCGCTTTTCCATCGTAACGCGGACTTTTGAGCCAGCTGTATTTGCCGTCGGCATCGGTGGTGTTGACGCCGGTGAAGAACGGCTTGGTTTCCCCCACAGAAGGATGGCGCGGCGTATCCCCTTCATAGAAGGAGTGGGCGACATGTTCCATGATCTTTCCCTGATCCAGCTTCTGCGGATTTCCCAGGTCCTTGTTCATCACCACGCCACGCGGGAAAAACAGGTTGCTAGGATCATCCTTGGTACCTTCAGGCAACATGCCATAGGCAAGATAATTCCCCACGCCAGCACCGATGCCGGCCCATTCGGTGTAGAAGGGGGCTACCGCCAGCAAGTCGGGGATGTAGACGTTCTGGGCGAAGTCCACGGTTTCCTTCAAGAGATAGATGAATTCGGCCAGCCGGTCCGGGTTCAGGTCTTGCACACAGGTCATTCCTCCCACCACATAACTTTGGGGGTGGGGGTTCTTTCCACCGAAGACGGCGTGCATCCGGGCCGCCTTTGCCTGAAGAGTCAAGGCATCGAGGTAGTGGCTCACCGCCATCAGATCCGCTTCCGGCGGCAGTTTGTAGGCGGGGTGTCCCCAATAGGCATTATCGAACGGACCGAGCTGGCCGGCGTTGACAAACGCCTTTACCCTGTCCTGTACCGCCTGAAAATCTCCTTGGCCGCTCCGCCGGGAGTGCGGATTAATTGCGTGGGCAAGTTCGGCGGTCTTTTTGGGATCGGCTTTCAGCGCGTTCACCACATCGACCCAGTCCAGCGCGTGGAGGTGGTAAAAGTGGACGATATGATCGTGCAGGTACTGGCTTCCCATGATGAGGTTGCGGATGAGGCGGGCGTTATCCGGCACTTCAATGCCGATGGCATTCTCCACACATAGCACCGAGGTAAGAGCGTGCACGGTAGTGCAGACGCCGCATACCCGCTGAGTGATGTACCACGCATCGCGTGGATCGCGGTTGCGCATGAAGATTTCGAAGCCGCGGAACATGGTGCCGCTGCTCAATGCGTCCTTGACCTTGCCGTTTTCGATCTCAACTTCTATGCGGAGGTGCCCTTCGATCCGGGTGATCGGGTCGATAACAACGCGGGTTCCCATTTATTTACCCTCCTTCTTTTCCCGATCGATGATCCGTTCATCATGCTCCTTCTTCTTGCCGAATGTGTAAGCCGCGTGTACCGCCGCTCCCACGACCGCCGCCCCGGTGAGGGCCAGCCCCACCTTGTCGGCGGTCGCTTCCACACCGCCAAAAGGAATCTCGATTCCCTCAAGCCGTTTATAGAAGGGGGACATGGTATCCCAGAACTTCGGCTCGGAGCAGCCGACGCAGCCATGCCCGGCGCCGATGGGCCAGCCGGTATGGTCGTTATAGCGCGCTTTGTTACAGTTGTTATAGGTCTGCGGCCCTTTGCATCCCATTTTGTACAGGCAGAATCCTTTTTTGGCTTCCTCGCTACCCCACTCGGTCACAAACTGGCCGGCATCGAAATGCGAACGGCGGGTGCATTGATCGTGTATCCGTTCTTGATATGCGAAGAGCGGGCGGCCGAAACGGTCGGTTGGCGGGAGACTGCCAAGAAGCAGGAAGTTGACGATAGTGGCGATGGAATTGACCGGGTTGTGGGGGCATGCGGGGATGTTGATGGTTTTTATTCCCAAGGCTTCGCTCACTCCCACGGCGCCGGTAGGATTGGGGTACTGCGCCTGTACCCCCCCATAGCTGGCGCAGTTGCCCACGCAGATGACCGCCGCCGCGTCACGGCAGACCTCTTGGGCGATCTCAATACCGGTTTTGTTGCCGATGGTGAGGTATCCACCTTTGAGGCCGGACGGCCCCGGAGGAGTTGCCAACGGAATGGCCCCTTCGCAGACGACAAGATACTTCCCCTTGTTCTCTTTCATCGTCTTTGTAAGAAGTTCCTCGGCCAGATCCCCCGATGCGGCCATTATTGTTTCGTGATAGTCGATGGAAAGGATGTCGAGCACCAGTTCCGCCACCGAAGGGCTGGTAGTGCGGAGGAATGCCTCCGAATCGCCGGTGCACTCCTGGAAATGGAGCCAGATGATGGAGGGTTTGCGGGCCGCCGCTTCAAGCGCTTCGGCTATCTTGGGCACCATCTCGTTGCCAAGCCCCAGGACAACGGAGATCTGAGCACAGAGACCCATAAATTCGCGACGGTCAATATTGGTAAGAAATGTTGTGTGATCTTTGACTTCAGACATGTGTAAACCCTCCACTTTCCAGAGAGAAACCTATCTGCCCCTTCACCTTCATCCTATGCCCGGCTCACCACCCTGTCAAACGCTGGGACCTAGAATTCCCGGCTTTGTTTGTTAAGCCGGATGGTATAATAAATACATAAAAAGGGGAGGCACTGTACACTATGGGTAAGCTCAAAAAAGGGCTAACCATCGTCGCATTTTCGCTTGGGGGACTGGCAATCATCACTGCTGGTCTTGCAGCATATACTTCCCGTTCCAGTTTTTGTGTTACCTGTCATTATATGCAGCCGTTTTACGACAGTTGGCGGCAATCAACGCACAACAAAGTGGAATGTATCGAATGCCACTTTGCCCCCGGCCTTAAGGGGGCCGTCGCCGGCAAGCTGAACGGTTTGGTGCAATTGGTGAAATACACCTCACTTACGTATAAAAAATCGCGGCCATGGGCCGAGATATCGGATGAAAGCTGTCTGAGAACCGGCTGCCATGAAACACGTCTTCTCAAAGGGAGAGTAAATTATAAAGAAGGGGTGGTATTCGACCATGCGCCGCATTTGGGTGAACTGAAGCGCGGCAAAAAGCTCCGTTGCACCAGTTGCCACTCGCAAATCGTACAGGGGAAACACATAACCGTTACAGAAACCGCCTGTTACCTTTGCCATTTTAAAACGGAAGACGGCGGGATCGTACCCAAACAGGGCGAATGCACCGTTTGCCACGTCCGCGATGTAATGGAACGGCGGTCGAAGGCAGGGGAACTTCGATACGACCACAGCATCGTTCTTCGCGAAAAGCTGGCTTGCCAAACCTGTCACAGCCATACGGTGATGGGTAATGGGCCCGTCGCCAAACAAAACTGCTTTGCGTGCCACTGGGATAATGAACGGCTGGGCCAGTTCAATAACACCGATCTTATGCATACCAAGCACATTTCAGAAAACAAGATCGAATGCCAGCGGTGTCATCTTGCCATTGAGCACAAGCTCCGGCCCGGAGATATCAAGACGGCGGCGGAGTGTCAAACCTGCCATCCATTGCATCACAATGCCACTATTACACTCTTCTCGGGCGAAGGGGCCAGCGGCGTTCCTTCTATGCCGAACCGGATGTTCCAGGTTGGGCTTAACTGCCGAGGCTGCCACATCTCGCATGGCCTGACGGTTGCCGGTGAAAAGGCCCCTGGCACCTACTATGCCAGCGGCAAGAGCTGCGACACGTGCCACGGGCGCGGATTCAGCAAACTCATCAAGACGTGGCAACGTGAGGCCCGCGAACGTGTGGCCGTTTTGGAAAAAGCGGCGGCGAAATTGGGGAACGCCGCGGACAAAGGAACCAAGGAAAAGCTGGCCGCGCTGCGCGAGAATCTCGCCATAGTCGCGCGCGGCAACATCGTACACAACGTCCGGTATGCCAGCGAGATCCTTGAAACGGCGCGGAACACCCTTGCTGGTCTTGGCAAACAGGCAAAGATCCCGCTTGTTTTGCCGCCGGCCGGCATCAAGGAACGGGAACCCAATGCCGATTGCCTCACGTGCCACTTCTACCTGAACAAGGTAGCGCCAATGTATGCCGGCATGGCGTTCAATCACAAAACGCATAATGGCAAAGGGTTTGAATGCCAACGGTGCCATAGCATTGCCGTGAAGCACGCCGAATTGATCGTTGATAAAGACGGATGTGCTTCATGCCACCACAGCAAAAAAATCGCCAAGAAATGCGAGGAGTGCCATACCCTCCAAAACGACATTATTCAGGGGCGATGGAATGTGATAGATGAGCCAAGCATGAAGAGTCTCGATTTTCCGTGCACCAAGTGCCATCAGATGAACGGCAAGGCGGTAACGCCGGAGGATTGCGCGGCCTGCCACAAGAATCCCGCGTATGCGGAAAAAATGAACAAATGGGTGAAGGATGTCGATACGCAGGTCGGCGATCTGAACGCCGGTATCGCCCGTGCCCGCAAAATGAATCTTTCTGCGGAACAAAAGCAAACCGTTGAGAACGCCCGGATATTCGTTCGGGGACTGCTGGACGATGGCAGCCACGGCATGCACAATCCAAAGCCTGTGAGGCACGGTCTCAAGGAATTCCGGAAGAAATTGGACGCGATCGCACCGCCTCCAAATGCGCCTTCGGCGCAATAAAGGGAACCGCGACCATTACGGTTTAAGCGTTCTTGCGGTCAACCAAAGATGGAAGAGAAGATTATCAGCGCCACCTGGCATAGCCCTGTCAAAAGGAAGGCAATGCCCATGAAGAAGATCGCCTGTTCAAATGTTCGCGGCAGTTGTTTATCGGTAACAAAAGCGTCAAGTTCCCCCGCCGCGCGCCGCCGTTCATATTCGCGGCCGCGTTCTTCCTGAAAGCGGTCCAGGGGCATCCGTCCGGTAAAGATGACGGTATCAACCGGGAAACTGTCGGCTCTGAGATCCGTATTGAAGAAGTGGATGGTAAAAATAAAGCCGGCCGCCAGCAACGCTTCTTCGCTGTGGATGATCGCCGCAATGTTGATCATCCATCCCGGCAGGAACCAGGTGAATATTTCAGGGAACCAGAGCATAAGCCCCGAAAGCCCGATCACCGGCACACCCCAGAAAACAGCGAAATAATCGAACTTCTCCCAGTATGTCCAGCGGTCATAAACCGGTTTCGGCCCCTTGCCGGCAAACCATTTAACGGTAGCTATAAAATCGCGCACATCATCACCATTCGGCACCATGGAATCTTTGCCGAAGAAGAATGCCTTAAGGCCGGTATGGCTCCGCCGCCAGCGCAAGAACACCTCTCCAAGGTGGTAAAAGAAATAGCCGAAAGTTGCCACCGCGCCGATCCGGTGCAGAAAACCGGCCCCAGCCACGCCTCCAAACAGAGCCGCCATGGTGTGCGCCCAGCCGGCATTCGAGAATTTGAGCATAAGCCCGGTGGCCGCCAGCAAGAGAAAACTGAAAATGACCACAAGATGAGTAACCCGCTGGGCCACGGTAAAACGGATGAAATACTTTTTACCGTGACGCGGAGGTTGGCCATGCCGCCAAACATGCCGCAGCGCGCGCGGCATCCACGCCAGCGAGTGCAGTCCAAAAAAACCGAATACCCCGGAAAGCAGCGCCAGCATGAACATGTTCGTCCAGTACAAGGCCGGATAATGGTCTCGATCATACGGGTCGCTGTGCGCGATAAAAGACGCAAACCGCGGGCCAGCCTGGGGGTGGCATTTACGGCAGGTTTCCAGGCGTTTCGCCGGGCCTACTTCGCCCGCAGGATCGTCAACTGCCGATGTCATGTGAGGGTTGTGGCAATCGGCGCATTTGGCCGATCTCATATAGCCAAGCCGCCAGGCTTTGCCGTGCATGGACGATAGATATTTATTTGCCAAATCCTTGTGGCAGTTTCCACAGGTACCCGTAACCCTGACCATGAATTCGTTTTTTCCGGTTTCGCCGATTTTGTGGGCGGAATGGCAATCGACGCAGGTAGGTAGGCCGGCCTGCTTAGCCGGATCTTCGGAGTAATGAACGCCTTTCACGTAAGATGTATAAATGCCGCGGTGGCAATCGGCGCAAGTTGCGGTCACATTTCCGCGGTGTACCGGCGAACGTTGGTCGTTCTTGTTCACTATCAGATGGCTGTTGTGGCAATCGGTACAAACCGCCGCCACGGTCAACCCTTTCTGCGTCACCCCTTTTCCGTGCACACTACGGGTGTAGTCGTATTCCGCAGGATAGGGCTTTCCCCCTTTTTTTCCGCCGTGACACTTACCGCACAGTTTGGGGATAGCGCTGCGATAAGTGGCGGCGGTTTCATCCCGGTGATTCTTAATGCTGTGGCTGCCGTGGCAATCGGTGCAGTATGGCGTATTCACGTTTCCGGCCGCACGCTGCTTGCCGTGTGTGCTCTGCTCATATTCATCCGCGAACCGGGCATGGCAGTTGGCACATGCGACCTTTTCCATGCGGGCGCTATGTTTTCCCCTTTTTAGCAAAGCGCCGGTATGGCAGGTAATACAGGGAATGCCAACGTGGACCGATGACGCAAGATCCACGGTATGGGTTGAGGCAATAGTTCGCGTGGCGCCGGTGACAGGAATTGCGTGGCATGTAAGGCATTCGGTATCACTTTTTTGCGCGCGGGCCGCCATAGCGGGCGTACGGCGGTGAACGAGATGGCAGGTGACGCAAGCGATTCCCCATTTATTGCCCGCCATGTCTTTAAGGATTCCTGAGTGCCGCTTTCCCAATCCTTCGTGACAACGCCCGCATGTTGAGGGTTGATTGAACGGGGCTATCGACGAAAGCCTGCTGGTGGCGGGAAGTATACGGTGGCTTTCGTGACAATCGGCGCAGGTTGGGGCCGCCACCAGCCCCTTGGCATAGAATGCCTTCCCGTGAATTGCATCGCTGAAATTATGTTCCACATCGCCGGGCTGCCGCCAGGTGCGGGGAGGCTTTCCCTCGGTATGACAGCCACCGCATAACGCCGCCACATTGCGGCGATTAACGCGGGCCGTCATTTCTTTTGCGGCCGCCACTTTATGACCGCCGCCGTGGCAAAATACGCAATCGGGCAGGGGAGTGCCACCCGTTTGCGCCAGCTGGTGATGTCCCCCCGTCTGGTATTCCACCGCCACGTCGCTATGGCACCGGCCACACACCACCGGCTCCAGGCCTTCCTTGTGCATCCCCTTTTTCAGCTTCGCGGAAGTATGGCAATCGGTGCAATCAAGCCCTTTATGCACTGAACTGTCCAGCGGAACGGTATCGACAAAAAGAGGCTGGATGACCTGCCCCCGTTTAACGGTGAGTGATGAATCGGCATGGCATATCTGGCAGGCTTCACGCTCCGTCGCCGATGCGTATAGGGACAGCATGGAAAAGACGATAAGCGCCAAAAGACGGGTTTTACCGTTCATGCTGTACCCCGTGCCGCCGCATTTGGCGGCAAATGCCTATACAGTCCCCAAGGACTATTCTTTCTTAACGCTGTGGCACTTTATGCACTCTTCCTTCACCTTTACGTCGAAGCTGTCTCTGCCGTTATGGCATGTGCCGCAAAACTCCCCTTTTTCCATTGCTTCCATTTTTAGCTCGCCCTTTGTTTCCTTGGTCCGCCCCAGCTTGGATGAAAAAACTTTCGGGTGGCATGAAGTGCATTTGGGTACTTTCTTTTCGTGTTTTGTATGGCTCAACATGACCCAGTCCTCTTTACCGGTGTCTTTCATCACAAAATCGGCCGGCGGCTTTTCATCTTCATCCTCCTCGTCCTGGGCCATCACGGGCGTGAAGGAGAAAAATAAAACAGTTAACAAAACCAGCGGCAAGAGCCGCCATATCCCGATTCGTCTCATGCTCTGAATCATCTTACCTCCCTATATGTTATTGCCAACCCGCCGGCATTCTCGCAGACGGGTAACCGGTCATTATGGTCTGCCGCCGGTCTGGGCCGCTCCGCTGCCTGATAATGGATCGGTTGTCGAGGTGCTGCTGATAAGGTATGCAATAGCATCCGCTTTATAGGTGACGCTATCGGCCAAACTATTCAGGTATCCCGGCGTACTGTGATTAAGCGCTTTGTCATCCATCCAGTCTATTGAATCGTAAATCAGCCGCTTGGCGTAATACCGGTTGTGCGCGTAAGCACCCGGATCGTGTTTCAGCAGATTATAGTTAAACGCGGCCCCCATGGTCTGCTGTCCTTCAGCCTTGGTTGCACCCCATGAAGTGGCGGAAGTGGTACCGGCGGCATTGGAATACCAGTATGGATAGTTGGTGGAGTAGTAGAACCCTTTTGCCGCCATCAACTCTTTCAACGCTTCAAGGGCGTTCTGGAACAGCGTGTTCTGATGTTCCAGTTCAGCGGCGGTCATGCTGTATTGCCCGCTGTGGCAATTGGCGCATACTGTGGTGGTCAGCGTGGTTATCACACCGTTCGAGTCTTTCGCATATGGCAGGAAACGATGTGAGCCATAGTTGGTGGCCGCGTCGGCCGTGGAAGACATATGGCACCCCACGCAGGGGCCGTTGGCGCCGGTATTCGGCGCGAGTGTGGCATCCAACCCGATCTTATCGTGCAGATAGTGAGATGAGTTAGCATAGTTGAACGTATCGGTGGAGCTGTAGTAGGTGTACCCCGTTTCGGCAAAAACGGTTCCCCCGGCGGTAAGATAATGCGAGTTGATAAAACTTGTTCCTGAGGTGAAAGCTTTGGTGGAGCTCTTGATGCTGCCGCCGCTTTCACGCCCCGTGTGGCATGCAATGCAGATGTTGGAACCTTTTGCATCCGGATAAGTGACCGGAGATGCGCCGGTGGTGCTGAAATCGGCCAGCGCCTGGGCGTCGCCATAATAGGTGACGGTAATCGCGCCGGGGTTGCGTAGCGTTCCTTTGTTATCGGTATGGCAGCCACGGCATTGCAGCATTTCGGGCGCGGTGCTGTTTGCCGCGGCCGCAATGTTTCCGGTGGTATAGGTTGTCCCGGCAATTTTGGCGTCAAAATAGGTAATAAGGCCGCTGGTGGTATGGCACCGCTGGCAATCCTGCCGGCTGGATGTTTTCCAGTCGTAGTGCGCCCACGCGCCGGCGGCGGTAAAATCGCCTCCATGCTTTGAGGCGTGCCACTGCCGGTTGATGGTCACATTGGCCTGGTGGGGGTTGTGGCAGTTGGTGCAAGCGCGTTTATCAGTGAAATCGATATAGTATCCGGTGATGTCGTTCACATTAACACCGCCTGCGCCGGTCCAGCTTCCCACTGTTGCAAAGTGGGTATCGGTGATGATCTGGCTGCCATCGGTAGCGGCATGGCTGTTAACGGATGGATCATGGTAACCAACGGTATTTTTTGTGCCATCGGCATTAAGAAGTTGGTGACAGGTATTGCACGTGGCGAATTCAGCCGACCAGGTGCCGTTGGTGATATTGGCCAGCGCCGCTCCCGCAGGGGCGTTTTGGGCCATAAATCGGCCGGGGTTGTGCGCGTCATGGCAGGTTTTGCACTGCACGGCCGAGGCATTGGCAATGTTGGAAACAGAGGCAAGAGTGGTGCCCACATCGGCATAGGCGGCCTGGCCGGTGGAGGAACCATCGAACAGGCTTATATAGCGCTTGGCTCCTTCATCTGTGTGGCAACGCGAGCAGGTGGCGGTGACATCGGTGGTTGAACCGGCCACCAGCACATGGCTGTTCAGCGATGCCGCGTGCGCCGATGCCGCATAGTCGGTATGAATATTGAGTTGTTCCTTGTACCGGGCAAGAGTGGTATGCGGATAATCGGTGTCGTGGCATGTGCCGCATCGCGCGGCATTCGGGTTGTTATACTCCAGCGGACCCACGCCATAGTGGTTGCCGCCTTTGCCGTGGCACGATTCGCACCCGACAACAGGCATTGTCGCGGTCCCGAAAAGATCCAGGCCAGTGTCGAGATAGAAATTCTGAATGCTCTTTCCATCACCGTTTGGATCATGGCATGTGGCACAGGAAGAGACCCAGGCCGCGATGTTATAATAACCGGGCGAATTGTTACCATTCGCGTGACGCGAATTCCGCCATCCTTTGCCGTTAGCCGCCACCACCTCCGTATCGCCAAACGGTTTCTTAAGCCCTGCCGGATTGTTATTGTCCGCATGGCACTTGAAACAGGTGGTGAAGCCAACCGCCGCGACCCCCGTGCCGCCGGCGCCAGCAGCATCCGCGGCGCTTCCGCTGGCACCGGTGCCGGCACTCCCTTTCTTGGCGTCGCCGCATGCCGCGAACAAAAGCGGCACCGCGGCCGCCATAAGCAAAACCGCCAACCGTTTCGTCTGCCCGTTCATAACAACCCCTCCAATACTTTTATGGATGACACCTGTCACATGTTTTGCCCCCGCTGGCGGCGCGCATCTTGTCCGCGATCTTCGCCCAATCCTTCGGATGCGGGTTGCGTTTTAGGCCATCGGTGGCGGCGTGGCATTTCAGGCAAACGTCGCCATCGGGATGACATGATTGGCACGATGCGAGGTCCTGCCGCGCTTCGCGCGCATGCTGGGCGGACCACTCGTGTTTTGGCAGCAGGCTGTTCGGATGGCACTGTTGGCATTGTCCGGTGGTAAATGAACTGTGTTTAGCTCCGCCTGCCTGAACTTCAATGTCTGAAAACCCCTTGCGGTGTGAAGCGCCCATCAATTCCTCGTTGTTGAATCGGCTATGGCAATCTGCGCAGAACCGTTCGTTGTCGTGGCACCGCTGGCATGAAGCGGGATCATCTTTTGCCTTGAGGGGGTGGAGTTCGCGGAAGTCGCTCCGGTGCGATTTGGGAAGGTAATCCGGGCCGCTGGTGCTTGCATGCAGGTCGGCATCGATTCCGCCGCCGTAATGGCAATCGGTGCAAAAAGACTGTTCATGGCAGGTTTTGCAATTAGTGTCGGTTTTTAATGCGTAGGTGCGGTGCTCTGTGGTCCAGAACGGGCCGTGGTTTTGGGCAACATGCATGTCTTTGTGGCAATCGTCGCACACCTCCCGCGGCTCGGTAGCATATTTCTTGTGTGCAAACGCTCCTGCACCGTCCGCGAACAAGCAAAACGATCCTGTAATAAGCAGGAAAAGCGCCGCCGAGCGCATGATACGCCTAGAAGAAGATGTCAAAGGTTGCCCTTTCCACAAAACGGTGGTTGAAATTTTCATTTGTGTTTTCTTCGGCTCGTAATGTTATCTGGCTGTTTTCGCTCAACCGGTATTTGATCCCCAACCAGTAGCGTGAGGCATTGGCCCAAGTGGTCACCGTTTCAACGCGCTGGTACATGTCATGCTGGATGCCAGCCGATAGCCTTAGGTTTCCGGAGACGTCGTAATCGCCATAGATCTCTCCACCCCAAAGCCTGCCCCCGTGCCCTTGGCGGTTATCCAACGTCACATTTACCCCTGTGCTGTTTGAGGGCTGGAAAGTTCCCCCTAAGGAAACAACATCAGCCGTGTCGTTTTCCTCATAGGCCTGGCGTTTGTATGCAACGAAACCGGAAAGGTGTGCCGTGAGGTCATAGGCGGCTCTCAAGAGATATTCGCTATAACGGTCTACGGCAAAAACGCTGTAGATGGAAGTCGAGTCAAAGGTGGGATAGGCCTGGTAGTATTCTCCGCGCAGTGCCAGCCGAGCGGTTGGGTAGATATCTATCCCTGCGATGAGGGTATCGAATGATTGCGTTAGATTGCTGTATGCGATGCGGGTATACGGCTTTGCCCAGCGGAATGAAGAAGCCAAATTCAACCCAACGGTTTCACGCGCGGTGTTCTTGTCGTCATATTTTCTCAGATAGCTGATGTCGGCGTCGGTCAATCCGATGTTCTTGAGGTAGATGCTTGCGGCCACCGCCAATCTCCGGTCTGTGGAATAATCAGAATTGACCGGCATCTGTACGTCACTGCCGGCAGAGAAGGAGAAGCCGGCATAATGAATTAGATTGCGAAAATCGGCGGTAAGCCCGTCGAGGATCAATCCACCGGCGGAATAGTTGGCAAATTGCCGGCCCATCCTCAGCGATACAGGATCCAATCCCCAATAGTCGAGATAGCCATAATAGAGCCGGCCATTAATGGAGGTATCGCGCAGATTGCCGGTACCGAAGTCCTTGGAGACTCTTCCATAACCGGTAAAACGCATTTTGGATTCGCTATCGTATTTGAACTTGAGGTATTCGGCCATCACCGGTTCGCCTTGGCCCAGCCAGTCATTATCCCAAAGAAACTGCGAAGATGATTTTAGTGAGAACGGCGCGGCATCGACGGCTATGGGGAGAAAAATGACCACAAGAATAACGCAGAATCTTATGATGCGTAAAAGATAAAGAAAGTTACCCATCCCTTTTCCCCTCTTACCTACGAGCACTTTATCACATTGAAATCGTATTGGGTATTAATATTCACTATTCATTATAAGTACTGTGGTGCATGGATGTAATGTGTGATCTGGAGAGTTGGGCGACGGTTGGGTTTGCATTGGCTGAGCCAACGGGGACCGTCCTTGCGCGCCGCCGTACAACGCACCGGATTTCTCGGCCTGGCTTATCCGTGGTCCTGTCACACATGGAGAGATGTGTTCTTTCGACATAGGCAACGCTTGGAGGCTTTGACTCCCTTTGTCGGCAGAAGAATCGGCCGGTTCGTCAGTGAAAGCTTAGTGGATATAAAGAATGTTGGTAGCCCCAACGGGAGTCGAACCCGTGTTTGCGCCGTGAGAGGGCGATGTCCTAGGCCACTAGACGATGGGGCCATCCAGTGAGAGTACAGAGTATAAAGAGGAGGCGGGTCAAAAGCAAGAAATTACCTGATATTTTCAGATGGCGTACCGGCAAGGTTTTCGTAAGCCGGGAGATGCTTCAAAATGGATGATCAATGGTGGCCGTGAGGGGGGATATCCGACAGTTTTTTCCCTTTAAGGCTCATTTGAATCGGCACCAGCGGGTCGCCGGGCAAGTGACCGGTAAGCAGCAAATTCCAATAGACCCACTTGAACGCCATCTTGCCATAGTGGTTGAGATGGCTGTTTTCCAAAAGATGCAACGGCCCAACACCCGGCCAGGGGTAGGTACCATGCACTGGTTCCACCTCGTAGTTGAAATCAAGCAGAAACGCCTTGTGAAAGCCGGATTCTATGAAGCAGTTTGAGTGGCCATCGAAATCGGGATGTGGCTCCAAACCATTGATCTCACGTACAATGTTTTCCGATACGATTTCCGCTTCGAAGTGGGTCACGCTCCCTGCCTTGCTTGTGGGGACGTTGCTGTTGTCGCCGATAACGTAGATAAAGTCCGCTTTCTTTGATTTCAAGGTGTGATTCTCTGTCACGCCAAAGCCAAGACCGTCGCCGAGGCCGCTTTTTTCTATTACCTCCGGTCCCATATTGGGGGGGATGCTGACAAGGTAGTCGTAATCCACCGTCTCGCCGTTAAAGGAACTGATCCTGCGTTTTTCCGGATCGATGCTTTCGATATTAAAGTTTGGCACCAGTTTGATCTGCTTTTCATCCATCATGTTGGAAAGCACTTTGGTGGCCACCGGCTTGGTGAATGCCC
>JAKAGL010000219.1 GCA_021815535.1 bacterium | reverse complement strand
TGGGATCGATTTCACGTATCCGCCGCAGAGTCTCCAACCCGTCAATACCCGGCATATTCATGTCAAGAAGCACCACATCGGCCATTTCCTGTTGGATATGGCGTACCGCTTCTTCACCGGAATTGACGTACGATGCGGCAAACCCTTCATGCTTCAGAAACATGACGAGATGTTTGCAGGCTACAACCTCATCATCAACAACCAGCACTTTTCCTTGTTGCGGTATCATATCTTTCACTCCCGCGGCGGCCGAACGGCAACTTCACGGTACGCGCCTACCCGCCACCCGTAACGAAGCCGGGAAGAAGGGGGCGTCGCGTTCATGCATAGATCCGTGAAAGCTGGACCGGACATCCATCACCCCTGCCACGCCGATCATCTACACGTCAGCAATATGCTACCATGCTATTTCATATTTGAATAAAAGCGTCATCTGTCACCAAAAACCGCCATCTCCGCATATTTGAAAACATGCGCGATAGAGCGTGGAAGGGCTAGTTTTTCTGCATCCTGACCCACTCGTCGAAATGCGATTCGAAAAGCGGCGCGTTCGAGGGGCGGTCCACATCCAGCGCCGCGCCCCCATACGTGGTCAACACTACCGTTGACCGGGTACCGAGTATCTTATCCACTGCGCCGGTCACCGTGTTCATAGGCGCTTGGAGCCTGAGCGATTCGGCAAGCCGCTCAAATCCCATCCGCCGCGCCTTTATCGCCATGAACATGGTGCCCCACACGCGCCACTCCTCCCCGGTGAGGCCGCGCTTGCTCAGCCCGTAACCCAGCTTGACGATGTTCCATATCCTGCGCAGGTGACGCAGCCGGTACATCTCGTGAAATTCGTTACGGTGCGCTATTCTGAACGGCTTCGCCAGGTGAAGGTTGTTGACCCGGAGCAGCCCTTCGGCGAACGGGGTGTAAATGAGCTTGATCCCCCGGTGCCCATGCCGCGTGTAAAACTGTTTCAACGTTTCTTCGGGCGTCATGCCCAGAAAATAGTCATAGCGCGAGAGGTCGCACCGTTCTAAAAACTGATCCACCTCTTCGGGCAGGAGCAGTGGACAGTCCCCCGCCACCCCAAAGATCGGTTTTTCCAAAAGAGCCGCGTTATTCAACTCTTCCCCCGGGTGGTACCCTTCTATCGACGCGGTGAAAGCGTTGAACATGTTGTCGATCAAATTTCTCGATTCGGGGATCACGGTCACCGGCTTGCGGGAAATGTTCAACCCCGCATCTGCCGCCAGTTCTTTCTGAATCGCTTCCTGGGGGCCGACCACATAAACGCGCCGTATCCGTTCGGCCCCCAGCAAGGCGTTCAACACATGCGCAAAAAGGCAACGCCCCCGGATCTTGATAAATGTCTTATTGGGAAGGTTCCGGGCAAATGGCGCCACAGGCCCCCCCGCCATGATCGCCCCATCATATTTTTTCAGATCGTTGTTGGATCTCATACATTCACTTACTTCATTTTAGACATAATCGTATCTGCGCAACCCGCAAAAATTAAACCCTTGCGATGAGGTTTTGGGTGAACCCTTTTCATAACTATCTTCTCAATACAAATATATCTTTGACTGATAATATATGGCTTATATGACATATACATGGCGTAGCGTCCCATATATTATCGGTAATGCATTGTATTTATTGGATTATAATGCCTGCTATTTGGCAAGCTTATTGCGAATATTAAAACTTTATTTTGCAATATGGGGGTTGATCAGTTGGATTTTATTGAGTCGTTTACCAGTCTCACGCTCATCTTTTCAGGGGAGCAATTGATAATTGGCTTTGTAATGGGAGTATTGGTGGGATTGACCGGGATCGGGGCCGGAATAGTTGCTATGCCGGCCATGATAACTATTTCCCACTTGGATCCGGTTATCGCGGTGGGAACAAGCCTTTTCTTTTCCGTACTTTCCAGGCTCTACGGGGTAAAACAGCATATGAAAATGGGGTTTATAGATATAGAGACCAATTTCTGGTTCAGCATCGGCTCGATCCCCGGAGTATTGCTGGCCTCTTTCGGAATAAACTATATCAAGACCATCGTGGATAAAGAAGTGCTGGCTCATTCCATAAAGATGGGCCTGTTAGTTGTGGTTTTTATCGTTGCGGTTTATCTTATATATGAGGGCTTTAAGAAGAACCAACATGATAAATATAAATGTGGCGACCCGCTTTTGCCCCGCCAGAAGATCCACGGGGCTTTCTGGGGAAGCGGGATCGGCGCGCTGGTGGGAGCCACCTCCATTGGTGGCGGGGTTTTCATCATCCCCGTGCTTACTGCCGTTTTCAAACTTTCAGCCAAGTGTGTGATAGGAACCAGCAATATGATTTCCGTATCGCTAACGTTGCTCGGCTCTCTTGTTTATATTTACTATGGCAATGTCCACTACGCCGTTGCGCTTCTGGTCATCTTCGGCTCGCTGCCGGGAATACACCTGGGGGCGCACATGGCGCATCGTATGGGGAATGTAACGCTTAAACGGATCATGGCCGGCGTGGCTTTCATAAGTTTTATAACCATGGCTACCGGAATGAGAAGCCACTGAACAGACGGATAAACTGGCGATGTTGAATACACTGGTCACACCCGACGCGGTACGGGGAAGCTTTTCCGAAAGCCATCCGGTTCTTCAGTCGATATTCGATGGCATCACCGACGGCATTCTGGTCATTGACCAGCACTACCGCGTCATCATGTTCAACAAGGCGATGGAAAAGTTCATGGGCAAGACGGCGGAGGAGATCGAAGGGCATTTTTGCTTTTTTGTCTGCCACAGCAACAACGTCGTCTGCGAAGATTGCCAGGCGCAAACCGCCTTCAGCAATATTTGCCCCCCGTCACGCATCAAGCAGTGTTTCAAGGACAACCTCCGGCGCCAATTCGAGATACGCAACTTCCCCCTCCGCAATGCCGATGGAAAAGTGGAATTCATGGTGGAATACATCAAGGACATCACCGAGCGCCAATTCATGGAAAAAGAACTGATGGAATCGCGCCGCCTGGCGATCATCGGCGAGATGGCGGCGAAAACCAGCCACGAGATACGCAACCCGCTTCAGGCGATGGAAGGGGCCGCCCATTACCTGTTGCAGGAATACGCCGGCGACGAGAAAATACAGAAATACCTGGGCCTCATCAAGGAGCAGATAGGCCGCCTGAACAAAGTCACCACCGATATGCTGGAAAACACCCGGCCGCGCCTGTTGTGCATGGAAAAAGCCCTGATCAACGGGGCGTTGCTCAAATCGGTCGCCATTATCGAAGAGCAGGCGCGCCGGCGCGATATCAACGTGGAGCTGTTCCTCGATGAACGGCTTCCCGAGGTGAAATACGATACCGAGCGGATGCAACAGGTATTCATCAACGTACTGCGCAATGCCATGGATGCCATCGACGGGGCCGGGAGCATCGAGATCGTGGGCGCCATGCGCCAGATCAACGGGGAAAATTTCATCGAGATCAGCTTTATCGACAGCGGCATCGGCGTCTCGCAGGAAATTGCCGACCGGCTGTTCGAATCGTTCTACACGACCAAGAAGAATGGCACCGGATTGGGCCTTCCTATCGTGAAAGAGATCATGAAAAACCACGGCGGGTACACGTTCATCGAAAGCAATCCGGGCGGCGGCGCCTGCGTTCGGATCGGATTGCCGGTATGACGCCGGAAAAGATCTATCCGTATCCCATCCTGGTAGTTGACGATGAACCGGCGATACTCGATGTCATGCGGGTAAACCTCGAGCGCAAGAATTATTCGGTGCATACCG
This sequence comes from bacterium, assembly GCA_021815535.1. GTDB lineage: Bacteria > Nitrospinota_A > UBA7883 > JACRGQ01 > JACRGQ01 > JACRGQ01. The sequence goes on along the minus strand of JAKAGL010000219.1, from coordinate 554 downwards.
CCCAAACGGGCCGCGAAGCGGTTTCACTCCTCAATGAAAACTCCTACGCCCTCTTTATCATAGACTACAGCCTGCCGGACATGAATGGATTCCAGCTGATGGCGGAACTGCGCCGGAAAGACCCGGATGCCATTATTATGATGATCACCGCCCACGGCACCATTGAAATGGCGGTGGAGGCGATGCGGGCAGGGGCGTTCAATTACCTCGCCAAGCCGATCAATTACGACGAAATGGCCCTGCTGGTGGACAAGGCGGCGGGACATCACCGGCTGCTGACGGAACTCTGGCGGACCAAGGCCGAGTTGGACGAAAAATTCGAATTGGACAACATCGTGGGCCAAAGCAAGAAGATGCTCAAGGTCTACGAAAAGGTCCGCGTGGTGGCAGAAAGCGACGCGACCGTACTCATCAGGGGCGAAACCGGCACCGGCAAGGAGCTTATCGCCCGCGCCATTCATCGGCATAGCCAGCGGCGCAACCGCAACTTTATCCGGATGAACTGCGCCGCCCTTCCCGAATCGCTGCTGGAAGCGGAGTTGTTCGGCCACGAA